>JAGBWB010000077.1 GCA_017629975.1 Lentisphaeria bacterium | reverse complement strand
GGGACATCATCAGAAGCCCCCGGCATCAGAAGATTTTTCAGTTCGATCCCTGATTTGCGGCACTCTTTTGCGCATGGTTTCCGGGGCATGCTGCCCACAATAGCGATCTTGCATTTCTTTTTCAGTGATTCCGGCAGGGCGCATGCGGCTTTCAGCAGACGGTCTGCGCCTTTACCCTCAAAGAAAGACCCTACCAGCAGCAGAAGAAGTTCATCATCAGCGATGTGAAGAGCCTCTCGTTTCTCTTTACGCAAATTTTCCGCATCAGCCGTTCTGAAACAGGCATCATTAAGTCCCGGAGGAAGATAAAAAAAGCGCTCTTCTTCAGTTTGATAAAATTTCTGATAATCCTCTTTCTGTTTCCCCGTAATGTAAAAAATCTTTGTATTCCCGCCTTTGGCAACAACATCTCTTTCCTGAGCAATGATCGCCCGGTGTCTGGGGGAGATCTTGAGAAACCATTCAGGATAAGCCGAAAGCGCTTCACTCATGATACAGTTGTCGGCGGCAAAGTAAAAGTCAGCTCCGGGAATACGGTTGAAGGCAAAACGCACATCAAAGCCCGCTGCGGCATTTTTGAAAAAACGCCCGAATTGAGCGGCCTTGCCGTGATTGGTGAAGGAAGAAACTTTCACGATCTCCACTTTGAGTCCGGCGGGGGGAGTTCCTGCAAAACTGCGGGTAAAAACTGTTACGTCGTGTCCCCTTTCAAGGAGCACTTCTGTGATCCGCATGAAATCCCTCTGCAATCCTCCATGGGGAAAATATTTGAAAATGGCAAGAGCGATCTTCATCGCGCCGTCCTCCCGGGCGCAGGAACAGGGATACCGAGGCGGCGCATAACCTGTTTCAGATCCTCCCATGCTTCTCTCTTGGCGGACTCCTGCCGCAGCAGAAATGCCGGGTGGAACGTAGGCATGACAGGGATCCCGTCATACTCCAGCCAACGACCTCTCAAACGCATGATCCCCTCTTCGCGTTTGAGCAGAAAATGGGCAGCCGTAGCCCCGAGAAGGACGATGACTTCCGGTTTGATCATTCTGATCTGATGCTCAAGATAACCGATACAGGCGGCAGCCTCCTCAGGCATGGGCGCCCGGTTGCGGGGCGGACGGCATTTAACGATGTTGGCGATGTAGACCTCTTCACGTCTGAATTGCATGGCAAGAATCATTTTATCCAACAGCTGACCGGCGGCGCCCACAAAGGGACGCCCCTGACGGTCTTCATCAGCACCGGGACCTTCGCCGATAAACATGAGTCTGGCATGGGGATTTCCCTCCCCCGGCACAGCGTTGAGCCGGGTCTCGCACAGCGGACAATTCCGGCAGTGTCTGACCGTTTCAGCAAGATGCTCCAATGTCCCCGGAACAAGCTGTCTGCGGGGAGTTGGCTCTTGTGCCGCAGGAGCAGCCGGAGAACTCCCGGGCATGGGCTCCGGCGCCCGGGGTGCGGCAGATGCTGCGGCGTGAACTGCCGGAAGCTCTCTTGGCACGGTTTGTTTTCTTTCAGAAAATAGTTCATTCAGAGTCGCCTGAGAAGCATTCATACCGGGACGTCTCAGAGCTTCATTCTGCAAAGTTTCTATCAATTGGTCAAAAAATTCAGTCATTCGCGATTCCTTAATAGATGTTTCAATGAATAATTTACCACAGGAATGGTTATTTTGCAAGTCCTGCCCTTGAAAAAAAACCATTCAGATATTATATTATCCAAATGTCATTCAACAGGGACTTTTTGACGTAAAATAAAAGTCATTAATGTCCTGCAACAAAATAGAAGGAGCTGAAAATGAAAGTTGTCGTTGCCTATTCCGGCGGTCTGGACACCTCAGTGATCGTGAAGTGGGTCAAAGAGACCTACAATGCGGAAGTCATCTGTTACTGTGCCGATGTGGGCCAGCAGGAGGAGCTTGACGGTCTTGAAGCCAAGGCTATCGCCACCGGCGCCAGCAAGTGCATTATTGATGACCTCAATGAAGAGTTCGCCCGTGACTACATCTTCCCCATGCTTCAGGGTGAAGCCATCTATGAAAACAACTACCTTCTGGGTACTTCTATCGCCCGTCCCCTCATCGCCAAGCGTCTGGTCGAAGTCGCCAAGGCTGAGGGTGCCGATGCCATCTGCCACGGTGCGACCGGTAAAGGCAACGATCAGGTCCGTTTTGAGCTGAACGCCAACGCCATTGATCCCTCCATCAAGATCATCGCCGCCTGGCGCGATCCCAACTGGCACTTCACCGGCCGTCTGGATATGATCGAATACGCCAAAGAGCAGAACATTCCCATCAATGTTTCCGCCAAGAAACCTTACAGCATGGACCGCAATTTGCTGCACATCAGCTTTGAAGGCGATATTCTGGAAGATCCCTGGGAGGAACTCCCCGAAGAGATCGCTGTCATGACTGAGCCTCTTTCCAAGGCTTCTGACACTCCTGAAGATGTTGTCATCACCTTTGAAAAGGGTATCCCCGTCAAGATCAACGGCACTGAATACAGCCCTGCCAACATCATGCGTACTCTGAATGCCATGGGTAAAAAGCACGCTGTGGGCCGCGTTGACATCGTTGAAAACCGTTTCGTGGGTATGAAATCCCGCGGTGTCTATGAGACCCCCGCCGGAACCATTCTTTCCAAGGCCCACCGCGGTCTGGAAGAGATCACTTTGGACCGCGAAGTCATGCACCTGCGCGACAGCCTGATCCCCCGCTATGCCGATATGATCTACAACGGTTTCTGGTTCGCTCCTGAGCGCGAAATGCTCCAGGTCATGATCACCGAAAGCCAGAAGTATGTCTCAGGCGACGTCCGCGTCAAGCTCTACAAAGGCGCCTGCCACGTCACCGGACGCCGTTCTGAGTTCAGCCTTTATGATGACGCCATCGCCAGCTTTGAAGAAGACGGCAACACCTACGATCACAAAGATGCCGCCGGATTCATCAAACTCAATGCTCTGCGTCTCCGCGTTCTCGCCCGCAGCAAGCAGAAACGCTACTGATTTGAGAGAGGCTGTTTGAAAATGAAAAACTACAAGATTGCAGTCATTCCCGGAGACGGAACCGGTCCTGAGGTCGTCAATGAGGCGCTGAAAGTGCTGGATGCCGCCGGAAAAAAATTCGGTTTCACCATTGATAAAACCGCTTTCAACTGGGGCGCCGATCACTATCTGGCCACCGGAGAAATCCTGCCGGATGATGCCTCCGACCAGCTCCGTAAGTACGACGCCTGTCTGCTGGGCGCCATCGGCAGCAACAAAGTCAAACCCGGAATCCTTGAAAAAGGTATTCTTTTGCGTTTGCGCTTTGAACTTGACCAGTACATCAATCTCCGCCCGGTGAAACTTTTCCCCGGCGTGGAAACTCCTCTTGCCAACAAAGGCACTGAAGATATTGATTATGTGGTCGTCCGTGAAAATTCAGGCGGTGTCTACACCGGCATGGGCGGAACCGTCCAGCAGGACACCCCCGACGAAGTCGCTGTGCAGAACTGGGTCTACACCCGTAAACAGGTTGACCGCTGCCTCAAATATGCCTTTGAACTGGCAGTCAAACGCCACACCAGAGAAAATCCCTGGAAAGGTCTTTCTGAAGAGGATAAAGCTGCAGGTTACACCTCTCAGCTCACTCTGGTCGGCAAAACCACCGTGCTGACCTATGTCTGCGGTATGTGGGAACGGGCATTCAACGAAATGGCCAAAGAGTATCCCACCGTCAAGACCGCTTACTGCCATGTTGACGCCACCACCATGTGGATGGTCAAAAACCCCGAATGGTTCGATGTCATCGTCACTGAAAACCTCATGGGCGATATCATCACCGACCTGGCTGCCATGACTGCAGGCGGTATGGGAATCTCTTCCGGCGGAAATATCAACCCCGAAGGCGTCAGCATGTTTGAACCCATCGGCGGTTCCGCGCCCAAGTACACCGGTCTCAATGTCATCAACCCGATGGCAGCAATCGGTGCCGGTGCAATGATGCTGGACTATCTCGGCGAAAAAGAGGCCGCCGCTGCTGTTGAAAAGGCGATGGCTTTTGTTACCGGAAACAAGCTGAAATCCATGGCTGCCGGAAAGATGGGCTACTCTACCACTGAAGTTGGTGACCTTGTGGTTGAAGCTCTCTGAGGTAAAACTCATGAACTCCGGGGAAGTCAAGTTTCACCACTGCCGGAAAGGGGATCTTTCCGGTTGGAGCCGTGTTGACTCCCCGGTCAACCTTTTTGAAACCGCGGCCTTGTTCCGCAAGGACAAGGTCCGGGTTTGCAAAAGCAGCAGCAAGATCACTTCTGCGGTGACGGAAGAAGTCTTCATAAAATGTTATTTTTATCACACCTTATGGAGTCAGGTCCGTCACAAGCTCCGTGTTTCAAGAGCAAAACATTCAACACTCTGTGCTCTCGCTGTGAAAAAAGCAGGCGTTCCCACACCTGCGCCCTGGGGATTTTTCAGAGAGTACGGCGTCATGCTTCCCATCCGGGATTATCTTTTTACGGAAGTACTCCCCCGGAACACCTGTTATCTGGATCAATATATCTGCGATGCACCTGAAGAAGCTGCCGGAAAAATCGTTGCGTGTATGATTCTTTTGCACAATAACGGTATTGAGCACGGCGCCCTTGGAGTGCGTAATATGTATATTGCAGAATCCGGAGCAACCGGTGTCATAGACCTGGACGGCTGCCGTCTCAGTAAAAATCCGTTGAGCACTTCTGCCAGGATCCGTGAAGCGGCGCGAGTCATCGCTTCTGCGGCTAAAAAGAATACAGCTCTTTCTCTTGACGAATTCAAAAAAATATTTCTGGAGCTTTACCGCAAAAACAGCGGAATCGATCTTTCCGGCGGTGAACTTGACTCCAGAACAAATTACCTTTACAACCGCCGGCGTGCGTGACCCGGTGACCGGCTTTATTCTGCCGGCCCTCAGCTCACGGATGCAGACACGCGCAGTTCCCCGCGGGGTATTTGCTCCATAGGGATTCTGCCAGGGAGAATACCAGTGAATCCTTTGAAACAAATTGCTTCTAAATTCAATATTTCAGCAGATTCTCAACATCTGCTTGAAGCTTTCACCCACCGCAGTTATGCCGTGGAACACAATCTTTCTTATGACAACCAGCGTCTGGAGTTTCTGGGAGACTCGGTGTTGGAAATTGTCCTGACTGAACACCTTTTCAAACTCTATCCCTCCATGTCAGAGGGGGACATGACCAAAACACGTTCTGCCCTTGCCTGTGAAAGCTCCCTTGCACTTCTGGCAAGAGAGATGAAATTAGGTCCCATTCTGCGGATCGGGAAAGGAGAACAGGGCGCAGGCGGCATTGAAAGAGATTCAACTCTTGCGGATCTTTTTGAAGCCTTTACCGGAGCGCTCTATCTTGAACTTGGTTTTGAGCCTGTCCGGAAAATCCTCCTTGAACTTGTGGAAACACATTTTCCCGATCCCTGCCGTCTGCTTCAGGAACTCAACCCCAAAGGGAAATTACAGGAGTTTTCACAGCAGCATTGGAACGATGTACCGCGTTACAGCGTACTGCGTCACAGCGGTCCCCAGCACATGCCCCTTTATGAAGTTGAATTGAATCTCCGCCGCTATACCGCCATCGGCAGAGGGCGCAGCCGCAAACAGGCTGAATTCAATGCGGCAGCTTCACTTTTTCAATTTTTGCGGCGCAAAGGAGTGATCAAAGATGATTTTTGAAATGCAGGGACCGGAAAAAGTCCTTTTCGGCAAAAATGTCAGACACAAACTGCCTGAACTGCTCCCGGAAGGCAATCTCTTTATCATCTGCGGCAAACACTCCCAACAGCGTATCAAAGCGGAACTGCTCCCCGGATTACAAGGAAGAAAAGTTGAAATTTTCACAGGCTTTCCGGCAGAAGCTCCCCTTGATGTCACAGATAATGCTCTGTCAGCTGCCCGCTCACTGAAAGCGCGTTCCATTATCGGCTGGGGCGGCGGCAGCTGTATAGATGCCGCCAAAACAGTGGCCTCTCTTCTTGACAGCGGCATCAGCGCAACCGAGGCGTTCCGCACGGATCTTTCACTTGGTCAGCGCAGCTGTTTTTTTGCGGCGCTCCCCACCACTGCGGGCACTGCCGCCGAAATGACTCCCAATGCCGTTCTCTGCGATCCTGAAACAGGTATAAAAAAATCCCTGCGCGGCACCGCCATGTTTGCAGATGCGGCGTTGATCGATCCCGAACTTCTCAAAGGAGCTCCTGATGAAGTGATCTTCAGCTCCGGATTTGATGCCTTGACTCAGGGAATTGAAAGTACCATCTCTGCCAAAGCTGACGCCATGACTGTGATGCTTTCTGTTGAGGGCACTTTTCTTACATGGCAGGCATTGCAGCTTTACAGTGCAAATTGTAAAAGCGATAAAGTTTACGAAGATCTTGCCCGGGGATGTATGCTTTCCGGAGCCGCCTTTGTCCGCTCAGGATTGGGCGCAGCTCACGGTATCGGTCATCCCATCAGCGGTTTGAAAGGGGTCCCTCACGGTGTTTGCTGTGCCGTATTGCTGGCTGAGGTCCTCAAGTGGAATCTGCCGGTTGCCCGTCCCCGGATGGAACAGCTGGCGCTGCGTTTGGGCATAAACTCCCCTGAAGAATTTATTGAAGAAGTGATCGGACTGCGCCGGAAATGTCATCTCCCTGAAAATTTCAAAGGGTGGGGCCTTACTCTTCAGGATTTCCCTTTCGTTGTCAAAAATTGCCGTTCCGGAAGTATGAAAAGCAATCCGCGGCCTTTCAGTGATGAGGAAGTTGCAGCTTTTCTGGAGAAACTGATATGACCAAACTCATCGTTCTGGGCCCCAATCCGGCGTGGCAGAAAACTCTTTTTTTCAGAGATTTCACCAGGGGCGCCGTCAACCGGGCAAGAAAAATGGAAACCCTTGCCTCTGGCAAAGGGATCAACTTCTGCCGCGCCCTGAAGTGTCAGGGAAAAAGTCGGTTTACACTTCTTCAATTCAGCGGCGGTGACAATGGCGGGAAACTGGATTCAGCCTTGCAAGAAGAAGGGATGGACTTTATTTCCATCAAAGTCACAGGCGAAACCCGCTGCTGTACCACCTGTCTGGATGAGAATGCTCAAGTTATGACAGAACTCATTGAACCCTCTTTTCCGGCGTCAGCAGATGATGTCAGAGCATTTCTCGACTCCTGCGACCGGGAGCTCTCAGGCGCAGCAGGAATCGCTTTCTGCGGTTCTCTGCCCGACGGAACTGATCCGGGGATGTATGTCAAAGCAGCTGAGCTTGCGGCAAAACACCACGCTCTTTTACTTATTGACGCATTCAGAGATTTGGAAGAAGTCTTTGCGGCAGCAGAAAAAGTCCTTCTCAAGATCAATAAGGAAGAGCTGGAAAAACTTTCAGGCGAAAAAGGCATTGAAAAGGGATTGAAAAAACTTTTCAGCACCTTTTCTTCCATAAAGTATGCCGCCATTACCGACGGTCCCGCAGACGCCTTTGCTTCTGACGGAAAGATGATTGCAAGATACACCCTGCCGGAGTTGTCCTATGTGGCAAGTCCTCTGGGGTGCGGAGATACGGCAAGTGCGATCCTGCTCTCAGAACTCTGCTCCGGCACAGAGCTTTTCCCGGCATTCCAAAAGGCACTTGCCGCAGCAAGCGCCAACTGTCTGAATCCAACGCCGGGAAAATTTGCTCCAGAAGAGGCCGCGGCACTTCTGCCTGAGTATTCTGTCAGAACTCTCTCTGACCTTTGAGTCATCTGCCGCCCCAGAGGTTAAATGTCCCCCACTTCATCAGGCAATACGACTTGTCTCTACCCGTCTTATCTTCCACCTGCAATGAGAGAAGACACAAAAAAACCCGGAGAAAATACTTCACCGGGAACTGAATACCAAATTTGGTACCGGAGATGGGACTTGAACCCATACTTCATTGCTGAAACCAGATTTTGAGTCTAGCGCGTCTGCCATTTCGCCACTCCGGCTTGTTCATACTTATAACATACCTCATCTTTACGGATTTTTCAAGTCTTTTTAAAAAAATTTTCCTGATTTTTTTATTTTGCTCTTGAAAAATGACCGGGCGGTCACTATATTAAAAAAGTTTGATTTTTTATAACCCATTATTTACTGAAAGTAAAAAACAGAGGAGAACGATGAAAAAGTTTGTTTTTTTGTTGCTGGCAGGCGTGATGACAGTGTCCTGTGCTACCGGATGCCGTAAAAAAGCGGTTCGGGAGCGTAAAGAAAAAGTCGTCCGCGTCGGCGTGATGAAACCTGTTTACAAAATGTTCCAGCAGCGTATTCCCGTCCAGGGAACTGTTGCGCCGGTGCGTTATGCAACGCTTTCAAGCAAAACCTCCGGTTCTCTTGATATCCTTGAAGCCTCAGAAGGCAAGCAGATGAAGAAAAATGATTTGCTCTTCCAGGTGGATAAATCCAATCTTGAAAATCAGGTCACTGTCGCCCAGCGCCAGTTTGATGTCTGCCGTTCTGAAGTTGAAACAGCAAAGATCGCCCTTGATCTGGCGAAAATCCGGCTCCGCAAAGCTGAACTGGACTTCAAACGCGCTCAGACGCTCCACCAGACCAAAGCCATCTCTCAGGAAAACTATGAGAGCGCCGAAGTTGATCTCAAAGGTGCAGTCGCTGAAGTTGAAAGCAGCAACGCTCAGCTCAAAATCGCCATCGCCAAGCGGGATCAGCAGGAAAATAATCTGAAGATCGCCCGCAAAAACCTCGCAGACTCTGAGGTGCGCGCTCCCTTTGACGGTATCATCACCCTCTGCGACTTTGAGCCCAACGAATATGTGAGTCAGGGAACAGCGATCCTCAAGATCGAGGATCAGAGCCTTCTTGAAGTGGAGTGCTTCATCAGCTCTGTTTACTACAACATGATCACCCCCGGAAAAACCAGAGCAGACTTCAAACTGGATGGAAAAAATGCCGGATCCGCAGTTGTTTCCTACCGTTCCCCCAGTGTGGATCCCCTGAGCAGAACTTTCAAAATCAAGATCCGCCTGCCCAAGGATACCCCCCTGGTGAGCGGACTGCTCTGTGATGTGGAACTGATGCTTCAGGAGCGCAAAGGATACGGAATTCCTGCTGATGCCATCATGACCCGTGACAAAGGCCGTGAAGTCATCTTTGCCTTTGACAATGGCAAAGCCAAGATGATCGAGGTCAAGCGCGGCATTGTTGAACCGGTCTACGCAGAAATCATCGGCGGCAGCAAGCTGAAGGATGAATCCGTCATCATTTCCGGTCATACCTTTGTCAACAACGGCGACAAAGTTGTTTCCAACCGAATGGAGAAATAAGTCATGTTTCTGACCCACTGGTCGGTGCGGCGACCTATTGCTATGACCGCATTTATCATCGTGCTGCTTATGCTGGGAGTCAACTCCTACCGTAAGCTGAGCATTGACCTGATGCCCAGTATCGATTCACCCTATGTTCTGATCCGGGCAGAATATCAGGGCGGCAGCCCTGAAGAAATCGAAGTTGAAGTCGCCCGCCGTATTGAAGATGCAGTATCCTCTCTTGAAGGTTTGCGCCATGTTTCCGCCATGTGTATGGAAAATGAATGCCGCGTCAACCTTGAGTTCAACATGGGATCCAACATTGATATTGCGGCAACTGAAGTCCGTGAACAGCTCAACCGTATCCGGGACGACTTCCCTGACGGCGTTGATGAACCAACGATCCGTAAGATCGACAACAACGCCACCTCTGTGGCAAACATCTTCCTGACAGGTGACCGTCCTATTGATGAGATCTACGACTACGCGGACGATAAGCTGGCAGATAAATTTTCTGCCATTCCCGGTGTCGGTGAAGTCCGTGTCCGCGGATCCAATGAAATGCAGATCCACATTCTGGTCAACCGCCGGAAACTTGCCTCAACGAACCTGACCATTGATGACCTGGTGAATAAACTTAAGGAAAACAATGTGAAGATCCCCGCCGGACGTATCCGCGGCAACAATCAGGAAACCAACATCACCTTTGACGGTGAGTTCAAGAGTTTTGATGACATTGAATCTCTGGAAATCGGTAAACATCAGGGCAAACGCGTTTACTTGCGCGACGTTGCCAAAGCGCAGCTTATTTCCCGCGAAGCCCGCGGAAGAGCTTTTATCAACGGCAGACCTGCTGCCGGTTTCAGCATCGTCAAACGAAGCGACGCCAACGTGATGGAAGTCATCAAAGGTATCCGCAAAACCTTTAATCAGATCGTCAGCAAGGGGGAATTGCCTTCCGGAATGGAACTGATCTGGTACAGCGACTCCGGCGACTTTATCCAGTCCTCTGTGGATGACTCCTGGAGCAGTATTCTTACCGGTATCATTCTTACGGGTCTGCTTCTCTTCCTCTTCCTCCACGAAGTGCGTTCCACATTGATCGTTCTGATTTCAATGCCTATCTCTGTTATCGTGACATTTGCCGCCATGCAGATGCTGGATTACACCTTCAACATCATGACACTTCTGTCACTGGGATGTTCCGTGGGTGTGCTGGTCACCAACTCCATTGTGGTTATTGAGAACATCTTCAAACGCCTTGATGCCGGGGACTCCCCCAAAGAAGCTGCTGAAAGAGGTACCAATGAAGTTATCAACGCTGTTGCAGCAAGTGCTCTGACCAACGTGGTGGTCTTTGTGCCTGTTTCAATGATGACCACCCGTACCGGTTTGATGATGGCACCCTTTGCTGGTGTTATGGTGGTGGCAACCCTTATTTCACTTTTCATCAGTTTCACCCTCACCCCCATTCTGGCGATGCTGCTGCTGAAAAAGCAGGAAAAGGGGAAGGTTTCCTTTGTTGAAAAATGCTTTACCCCCTGGAACTTCTGCTATGATGCCCTCTGCAAAGGTTTCAACCGCACCATGGATTTCACCCGCCGCTTTGCCTGGCTGGTCCTTGCCATGATCATCGGCGGCTGTGCTTTCATCTACTTTGTCATCGTTCCCCAGGTGGGACTTTCATTCCTGCCCAATGCCGACCAGGGTGAAATGACCATCCGTCTGGAGTTCCCCACCTACTACAACCTTGAGACCACCACTAAGAAAACGATTGAAGCCGCCAATAAGATCAGAGCGCTGCCTTTCGTGAAAGGTGTCAGTATTACTGTCGGTAACGTGAGCGGTGCCGGCGGTCAGGTTTCTGCGGCTGTGTACCTGGGGCAGATCCATGTGCGTATGACCAGAA
This sequence comes from Lentisphaeria bacterium, assembly GCA_017629975.1. Classification (GTDB taxonomy): domain Bacteria; phylum Verrucomicrobiota; class Lentisphaeria; order Victivallales; family Victivallaceae; genus UBA1784. The sequence goes on along the minus strand of JAGBWB010000077.1, from coordinate 18,055 downwards.
AAAATGAGCGTAAAGAGACGCTCCCCCAGCTGATCGACATTGCACGCGACACCCTCTCTTACATGGATAACTGCATCGTTACCATCAACGTTCCCAAATCGGGCGGCGGCTCTTCGGCGGATATCCCCATGCGTATAAGCGGCTCCAGTCTGGAAGAGCTTGAGCGCATCGGCCGCAAGGCTCAGGAACTTGCCAAAGACATGCCCCTTATCTCTGACCTTGATACCAGTATCCGTGTGGGCAAACCCAACATTGACATCACTCCCCGGCGTCCTGTGCTTCAGAACCTCGGTATTTCCGCAAAGACTTTGAGCAGCTCCATCCGCGGAACCTATGAAGGTATTGAAGTGGGAACGTTCCGCATGGGCAACCGTTCCTTTGACATCCGCCTGAAACAGGATGAGGAACTGGGGCTTGACCAGCTTTCAAGTCTTGCCATCGGTGCCCGTGAAGGCTACCCCATGAACATCAATGTTCTTGCAAATCTGACTCAGAACACCCGTTCCGTCTGTATCAACCGTTACGACAAAGAACGCGCCATCTGGCTCTACGCCAACGTGGCCCCCGGCGTGGCTCTGGGACATGCGGTGCAGGCTCTGCGGAAGACCTCTGAAGAGATCCTCCCCCCCGGATACAGCGTCCGCTTCATCGGTCAGGTGGAACGCATGGGCGAAACCTCTCTTGAGTTCATTGAGGTTATCGTGCTGGCGATCTTCCTCACCTATCTGCTGATCGTGGCGATCATGGAGTCCTGGACAAAGCCTTTCCTCATCATGTTCACCGTGCCGCTGGGGTTCCTCGGCATGTATCTGACCCTCTATCTGGCAGGTATGTCCATGTCCATGATGGGACTTCTGGGCGGTGTTATGATGATCGGTATCGTGGTGAACAACGCCATCCTTATTATGGATGAATGTGCCGTTCTCACCTCTCAGGGCAAATCCACACATACCGCCATGCTTGAAGCAACCAAAGCCAAGTTCCGTCCCATCGTGATGACCAGTATTGCCTCTGTTGCGGGTATGCTGCCCATGGCGCTGGGTACCGGACTCGGTTCCGAACTCCGCAGTTCCTGCGGCATGGGCGTGGTGGGCGGACTTGCTTTCTCCGCTGTGCTGACCCTCTACATGATCCCGGCACTCTACTTTGCCTTTGTGAAAGACAAAGTCATTGCCGCACCTGAGGCAGAAGAGAAGAAGTAATCTTTCCGGCCTCCCCTGCCCTCTTGTAACTTTCCTTCCGTGTCTGACATGGAAGGAAAGTTTTTTTTGCCAATTTAAAAAATTTTTATTAACGGAACTTGAAAAAAATGAGAATATATGCTATTTTAACAGGTCTCCAGGAATCGCTTAAGACTTTGAGCATCAAGATAAATGTTTTTCCAGACACGCCGTATAAATTACCAGTTGAGAGGTGAAATCATGAAAAAATTATTAAAAAAAATGTTTTACGTTGATTCTCCTGAAAAGGGAGCTTTTCTCGGAATCGTACTGTTTCTTTTCGGCTCCTGGCTGATTGGAACATTTATTGTTCTCAGCGTCAGCGGCAACATGATGATGTATAATGCTGTAACTGGGAAATTCACACCAGAAGGGATTTGCCTGCTGACAGCGCCTTCAGCGGCAGTTGTGCTTTTTATTCTCTATTTCCTTTTTCAACAGATACATTTCTGGAGGTGTTTCCGTTGGAACGAGTGCAGCAGCTCCTGCAAAAAGTGGCTTGTTGCTTCTCTTTTGCTTTGGCTTGCCGCTTTGAGTTGCGGCAGATATTGTCTCTTTCTTGTGCAAAAATATGGTTCCTCTGACTTTTGCTTCAGTTACATAAAAGCCGGAGGGGCTGCTTTGCCCTCTTTTGCGGCTTTGTTTTTGCTGCTGCTGTTGGCAAGTGTGTTATCATCCGCCAAATTTTTCAGTACAGCAGGCAGATTTCCTTACAGAGAAATTTTTACTCTGCCGGTGAAGATCCTTGCGGCAGCGGTGATCCTTGTTTACGCTGGAATGATCTCTGCATCCCTGATCATTCAGAAAAAATGTGAAGCACAAAAGACCGCTCTTGGAAAACACTTCAAACGCCCCCTGACCGTGGAGGCTTTGATAAAAGCAACTTTGAAAAATGAAAAAGGGTCTGATGCTTTCTGGAAAAAAATCAACGAACTGTATCAGAAAGACAAAAATCGTGAAACCCATTTCTGTCTTGCTGAATTCACTCCATCTCAACTTGCTTCATGGCGCAAACGTTTTGAATCGTCAAAAATTTTCCCGGAACTTGACAGGATGATCTCAAATCCTCTGCACTCTCATCCCCGGAAGATCGAAAAATACAATCTTACCGCTGTTCTTTTGCCTGATTTGTCACAGATCAGGTACATGGCAAGGGTTCAAGTGTGGCATTGCCGTTTTGCTGCGGAAAAAGGTGATCGGAGTGCGGCAATGGCAGCCTTGAAACGAATGGATCATTTAAGCGCTTATCTTGCAAAGCAGCCTTTTCTCATCAGTACGTTGGTAAAATCGGCGATTGACTCATACAAGATCCGTGCGATTGAAATCCTCCTTGGAGCAAGAATCCTCAATAAGGATGATCTTCTTGCCCTGAAACAGCAAAGCCGTATGATCCGTAAACACCTTGAAACGGCGGAAAGCGACATCCTTTGGAGCGAAGCCTTGGCCGGATTGGATTACATTGAAGGAGCCGTTCATTCAGTAAATTGGAGCGGCATAAAAATCGTTCCCCTTGAGAAATTCCATTTCCTTTTGCCGCAACTCTGGCTTATTACTGAAAGCAACCGCCTGAGTCTCATGCACTTGTACTGCAATGCAAAGAAATTCCATGATGTGCCGATGGCATCAGCAGAAATGTCTTGTACGGTATTTAATCATCTTGCCCAATCCCTTGTCCCCGCATTTCTGAGAGCCGGGAACAGATTTCTTCAGCGTGATCTGGAGCAGCAGGCGATAGAATTTTTTATTGATCAGGAGCTCTACCGTCTTGAACACGGCAAGTTCCCTGATAAACTGCCCCTGCCCATTGATCCTTTCAGCAAAAAGCCCATGCAGTATATCCACGGCAGGGTGACGGTCAAAAAAGAGGTGTACGAAAAAGGAAACAGAGAGTTCACAATTTCTGCCCGGCAACTGAAATCTCCGTCAAAAGGAGAATTCAGCGTTACAGTGACCATCCCCATCTCCGACAGGAAAACTGCCCGTTGATTATACATGCCATAATCAAAATCTGAAATTCACAGCCCTCCCGGGGAACATGGTCTATGCGCTCCAAGAGGGCTGCTGAATTACAGTGCCGTCAGTAAAAGAAGAAGTCTCTTTTCAGAGTTCAAACTCCATACCGTCAAAAGCGATGGTCACAGGATAGGGCAGCTCTTTACACTTTTCAAGAATATTTTTCTGTTCCTCAGGAACCTGGCTCCAATTACCGATGTGATTGAAGACAAGAGCTTTTGTATTGAGTTTTTCCAGAAAGGGCCATATATGGTGCATACGGAAATGGGTCAGTTCGGAAACAACCAGATCACTGCCGTTTGCAGCCTCAAGGGGGAAATCTGCGCAGTCACCTCTCAAATCTCCGGTGAAGAACAGTTTCTTGCCTTCTGTTTTGATGCTGTACGCATAACTGGGACGTTCAGGATCAGTCAGATGCTGCGTCTGGAACGCTGCAACTTCCACATTGCCGTCATTGAAACCTTCAAGGGAACTCCTGAAACAAACTGCCTGAGGATTTTTCTCAAGTTTTGCAGCAAATCCGTTAAAGGCAAGCCACTCTTTGATGACAGGAGCGGCTGCAAGAGCGGGCAGAACAACATTGATCCCGGGCCCCTCCTCTTTGAGAGTCCGTTTCAGGACGACCGGCAGTCCGCCTGTATGGTCAAGATGAAGATGGGTGATAAAAACAGCTGAAAGCTCTGAGGGGCTTAATTTCTTCTGCATCATCACTGCATCCGCACCGTCGGCACAATCCACAAGATAACTCTTTCCGCCGCATTCAAGATAAGTGACACTTGACATGTGAGTTGCAGTTGCGCTGCCGTGTCCGGTTCCGATAAAAATAAGTTTCATTTTTTTTATTCCTTAATTAGAGGCATGTTGAGATAATATACTGCTTAAAAAGAAAAAAGCAAGAAATAATCTTTGCATTTGTCTCAAAGTAATGCTGTTTTATTGTAATCCGCTTGTATTTTTTCCAAAAAAGTGTTACATTAAACACCAGTCACCCAAGGTGAATTTCCCCCTTGAAACAGGATTTTACAATAATGGAAAGAAAACTCAGTTACTACTTTGATTGGTCCTCATTGAGCAATGAGGAGTTTTACAGAACTGTCCGTGAATTTGTTGACAACGGCTGCCGCCGTTTTGTGATCACAAGTCCATTGCTTCAGCAGTTGATGAAATCAGATGAAAAAGTAAAATTTCTCCGTCAGCTCTGCGCTGATATGGAAGTGGAGTTCCCCTCGGTCCACGCTCTCTACGGCAAAGGATACGATCTCAACTACACCAACCTTGAGGGGCGCCCTGCCATGTTTGCCGACCACATCAAAGCCATGGAGATCGCCGCCTCTTTCGGATGCAGGACCTATTCCATCCATGTGGGGGCGGCAGAACACTGTTATGACCACATCCCCCTTGACGTTTTGCGTCCCCTTGCAAAAGACGGTGTTGAAAAACTGCTGCCCACCGCCGAAAAACTGGATATGATCATCGCTGTTGAAAACAGTCAGGAACCAAGCAACACAGCCGCAGAAGTCGTGGGGATCGTCAATCACTTCAACAACCATCCCAACGTGGGCGTCTGTTATGATACGGGACACGCCAATATGCTTGCCTCCGCGCCTGGAAAGACCCGCGATCAATATGAACCCTATGTGGCAGTATGCTGGTGGGATGGGGGACTTGTCCATGAAGACAACGCCATTGAAACTCTGCAAAGTCAAATCGTTACCTGTCATATCCATGATAACACCGGTTTGAGTGATCTCCACGGGATGCCCTTTGACGGCACTATCAACTGGACTGAGCTGATGCCCAAACTTTTTGCCTGTCCCCGTATGATCGACTTTCAAACTGAAGTGTGCATGAACTCAGGCAGAAACTGGGCGGGCCGGCTGCTGGCTCCTGCGGGCGGATACTCGATCCGCCGTCTGGCAGATACATTCCGTTACCTCGGCTTCTGATACCGGGAAAATTCAATTCTTCCACTCACATAAGGAATTTTTTATACCCATGGAAATTGAAACACGCGTTGTCAGTTCACTTGAAAAAGTATTCTGTTCCTCCACCCTGGAGTCTGCTCCTCTCAAGAAACTTTCAGCCTTGAAAGGCGAAAGAGTCTCCTTTCAAATCGCAGTGCGGTGCAAAGTTGAGTGTGCCTCTTTGCAAGTCGCTGTCGCCGGGGCACCGGAGGAGTTGAAAGAAAAGATTACATTCCGAGAGGTACTCTGTGTTCCCAGCCTCATGCCGGCGGTCAAAGCTGATAAATACACAGTCAGTACGGAGCCGGGACTTTTCCCGGATGCCCTGATGCCCATCAAAAAAGATATCGCCATTTCAGCAGACAACTGGCACGCCGTCTGGGTATCTGTGGATGTTCCCGAAAGTGCCGTTCCCGGAAAATATGATCTGAAAATCAAGGTCAGTTTCACCTCACGTTATGCTCACTGCGCCTGGTGCACCCAACCTGTCGTTGATACGGAAGAAAGTATTGAACTTGAGATCGTCAATGCAAAACTCCCGGAGCAGGAGCTGAAAGTCACCCACTGGTTCTACTCAGACTGCCTTCAGCACCACTATAAAGTCAGCGCATGGAGCGAAGAGCACTGGCTGCTCCTGGAAAAATTCTTCCGCAACTACGCCGCCCACAACAGCAATCTGCTGCTGACTCCCCTGTGGAGCGTGCCGCTGGATATGATCCCCGGCCGCACCACCCGGCCTTTGTCACAGCTCCTTAAGATCACCCTTGAAGAGGATAAATGGAGCTTTGACTTCAGCCGCCTTGAGCGCTGGATCAACACCGCCCGGAAATGCGGGATCAAAAACTTTGAAATGGTCCACGCTTTCAGCCAGTGGGGTTTGAAGTATGCTCCTGAGGTCATGGTTGAGCAGCAGGGCCGAGAGCGTCCCATGTTCGGTCACACGACGCCCCAGACCGCTCCTGAGTATGCAGAGTTTCTGCGGGCATTGATGAAAGAGCTGCTGCCCTTCCTGAGAAGCATGGAACTGACTCCTGAAAATTGTTACTTCCACATTTCTGACGAACCTCAGGAAAGCGCTCTTGAAAACTACCGTTACGCCTCAAATCTTTTCAAAGAAATTCTGGACGGATTCCCTTACATTGATGCCCTTTCAAGCACAAAGTTTCTGAAAGAAGGGTATATTGACCGTCCGGTCCCCCATGAGGGGGAACTGGATGAGTTCATGAATGAAAAAGTTGCTGAACGCTGGGTCTACTACGCCGGACAGTGGCAGGATGGAATGCCGGGACGCCAGTTCGGTATGCCCTCGCTCCGCAACCGGGTGCTGGGCATACTGCTTTACGTTTACGGATGCGATGGTTTCCTTGAGTGGGGCTACAACTTCTGGTTCAGTCAGTTCAACCGCACCTGGGATGTGGATGTCTGGAGCGACTCCAACTGTGAACGCAGTTTTTGCAGCGGCGGCGCCTATCTGGTCTATCCCGGTCCTGACGGTCCCATTGATTCTCTGCGCCATGAAGTCATTGCCGAAGGCTTCAGAGATGAAATGGCACTGAGACTCCTTGAGAAAAAGAGTTCAAGGGAAACAGTCCTCAAGTGGCTTGATGAAGAGACAGGCTACCGCATCTCTATGAGAAAATATCCCAGAGATGAAAAGTGGCTCCTTGAGCTGCGGAACAAACTCAATTTGAAACTTGCTGAACTCAATAACTGAAGATTCAGCAGAAGTCAAACCGGAACACCCGCGCAGTATCCCTGCCGGGTGTTAATTTGTTTATGACAAGTTTGATCAAGCGGCACTCTTTGTCAACAGGGATCACCACAAAACGCTGATGATTGTTTTCACAGCGGAAGAACTCTGCCCCGTCGATTTCAACAGAGAATCCCTGCACCAGTGTTTCGGGGGGAGTATAAACCGCAGGTACAAGAGTGTAGTTTGAAACCATGTTCAAGTGATCCCGTTTCAAATCTGAGTCAAAGACAAGACGGATCTCCCGGACTTTTTCCCCGGCAGGCAGAATATATTCTGCTGAACTCCCCTCAGCACAGATCCAGGCATTAGCCTCTCCGTCAATCTCACGGTCAATGCCGCTCCGCAGGGGAGCCGGGTCATTTGCAGAAGCCCGCAGTTCCGCATTGGCACAGCAGGGAGATATCTCACGGCGGAACCCGGGCAGATAACAGTCATCTTCCAGAAGAGCCTGCTGAATGGCGCGGGTATATTTTTGAGCCGTTTCCCGGTTGGAAGAGCATCCGTTGGCAACTGCAAAGTGAACGGCAGTCCCCACAGCCTGTCCCAGCAGGGCGCAGGTCGCCATAACTCTTGATGAACTCAGTGCCACATGGGTGGTGCTGATGTTGCGTCCGGCGCAGAAGAGGTTGGAAATATTCGCAGAATAAAGGGAGCGCAGCGGCACGGTATAAGGTTTCCGGAGCCTGATGCAGAGATTGGGCTCGCCCCTGTAATTGAAACCGCCGGGGTGATGATCGTCAACGGGCCATCCGCCGTAGGCAACGGCATCGTCAAAGATCCTGCCGTTCAGAATATCCTCTTCGTTCAGGATATAATCCCCCACATAACGGCGGGATTCTCTCTTTCCGGGGAGAAACCCCACCCAGTCAAGGCACCAGTTTTCAAGACCGTGATCCCCGTGATTTTTCAAGTAATCCCAGAGGCCGAAAGCGATTTTCAGCAGTTCATCGCGGATCTCTTCAGTATCCCGGATCGTATCCCGGTCGCCGCCCAGTTCAAGATACCAATAGTTCTGGAACCGGTCCATCTTGTAGTCCCGGGGCGGCAGAGAATCATCATCAGGATAAGTATATGCCCACTCCGGAGGGATGAATTTCCTGGGGGAATCCGTTTCCCGCGCCTGCAAGATGCAGCTCAAGCCCATAGTTCTGCGGTCGGCGGAATCCTGAGCGAGTGTCTCGTTGAATTCGCTCTTTGCCTCCCTGCCCCAGCGGTATTCAGCACCTGTCAGGGGGGCAAGGATACTGTCACCGGAACAATCAGCAAAAAAATCGGCTTCAACTTCATGGAATGTCTGAGTTGTCTGCTGATAACCTTTGATATTTTTGATTTTCCCCTCCTCGCAAACCGCATCTTGGCAGGAGCAGTTGAGAAGAAGAGTCAGATTTTCCTGAAAGCGGACCTTTTCATAAAGGATACTGTCCCAGACAGAATAGCAGGGCGTGGTGTTGCGGTAGAGATTTTCAAGCCGCAGCTCTTCAATGATCCCTGTTTCGATCTCCCCCGGAGTTCCGCAGACCCACATCCGGACTTCGCTTGAAGCGTTGCCGCCCAGAACAGGGCGTTCATGCATCAAAAGTGTTTTCACGCCGCGCCGGGCGGCGGCTATGGCAGCGCACATACCGGCGAGACCGCCGCCAACGACGCAAAATTCAACTTTATGTTTTATCAGTTCAAGCATTTTCAATGATTCTCTCTTGGGATTACTGTATTTTGAAACTTGTCTTTCTGACTTCTCAGAAAGGATCCACTGTGCGTCTGTCCCCCTGATTCACATCGGGGGCAAACTCTGTGCAGCGCGCCTCACGGGCCAGAGGATCGTTGCCGTTGATGATGATTTCCACCCGGCGCTGAAGCCCTGCCAGCAGATTCCGGCAGTGGGCGGCAAGATGGGAACCGCGTTCATAGGCGTTGATCAGCTGCTCAAGGGGCATATTGCCGGACTCCATGCGTCCGACCAGCTCTTCAAGCTGTGCCCTTGCCTCTTCAAAGGTGAGAGTACGGATATCTTCAGGTATTTCCATTTTTACAATGCTTTCATATCAAACCATGCACCGGCTGAAAGAACATCTTTGCGCCGGATGTAACTGAACCAATCTTTCTGAGCCGGACGGCACCAGGCTGTTTCAGAAAAAGCGATGAGCCGGGGAAGGAGTTTTGCAAAGATCCGGTGATCGGGCACAGTTTCTGTCCAGAGACATGTTTCAGGTCCCAAAAGCAGATCGCCGATCTGTTTTTCCCAAGCGGCAAAGGGTTCGGTATTGTAGACGCCTGATTCACCGAGAACGGGCATCCAGTTTTCAAAGGGTTCTGCAGCCGTACAGGGGTAATCCAGATAGAGCTGGTCGTGAACCGAGAAAATCATGCGGTTGCCGTGGACAAGGGTCTCTTTCAGCTCGTGGATGCTGCGCCATGCCTGAATGATGGTGGAGTGCTCCATGATGCTCCCTGTGAACCATGTCACAGGAGTCAACCCAAGTGAACGGACATAAGAAGCCATATCGTTCATGAAGTCGTTTTCAAGCTGCCGGAGATTGCTCAAACCTTTTTCCTTCATCAGCTTCTGACAGGCGGGACATTTTTCCCAATGTTCAGTTTCCGCCTCGTCGCCGCCAAGGTGGATGACCTTGCTTGCGGGGAAGAGGGAGGCAAATTCGGCAATGAGTTTTTCCAGAAATTCCCTTACCTCAGGCTTTGCAAGACAGAACTCTTTACCTGGATCCTCCGGATCACAAGCCAATTCCGGATGCAGAGCGATCACCCCTCTGGAGTGCCCCGGCATTTCAATTTCAGGGATGACCGTAATAAAACACTCTGCCGCAAAATCGCAGATCTCTTTGATCTCTTCTGCGGTAAAGAATCCCGGCGTCATATCGGCCAGGGTATTGAGTTCAGGAAAAAGTTTTGATTCGGCGCGATATCCCTGACTGTCGCAGAGATGCCAGTGGAACACGTTGAGCCGCAGTTTTGCCATAAGAGCAAGAACGCTCTTGATGGTCTCAACGCTCTGGATATGACGGGCGCTGTCAAGCATGAATCCGCGATATCCGAAGCGGGGAGAGTCTGCCACTTTTCCGCAGGGGATCTCTGCCCCTTTGGTTCCGCGGATGACAGAGATGCAAAGGAGTTGTTCAAAGGCTCCTGCTCCATAAAAAAGTCCCGCAGGGTCGCCTCCTGAGATGGTCACTTCATCAGGAGCAACAGTGATCTCAAAGGACTCAACTTTAATATCCTCAGAGAGGATCAGCTTCACAGGAACGCCTTCCTGAGTCAGATCAAGCCCCATGATCCCTGCGTTGCGGATAAGTTGTCCGCCGATACGTTCCCACCCGGCAGGGGCAGAAACACTGCCGAGAGACTCCACTTTGACCACGCCGGGAGCAGAAATAATACTCTGGGGACGCGGAAGAAGGACATCAAGATTTTCCATCATCAGAACTCCTTCAATGCCCGCGCCGCCATGGAGCGCAGGAATGCGGCATCGGAATTGGCAACTTCTTCATGGACCCAGGCAATCTCGCGGGGATCCTTGTTGAAAAGGAATCCGTACCAGACACAGGCCTGCAGATACTGACCGCGGATGTTCAAGTGGATAGTGTCGCGTTTGAGAACCAGTTCGCCGGTAACGGCATCTTTCGCCCAGTAGCATTTACCGATCAGAGAGTGAGCCTGAGGGGGAAGATCGGGCCAGCGCAGTTTCAGCAGCAGATCGGGAGAGTAGTTGACAAACTTGCCTCCGGGCTGTTCAGCAAGGGCAAGTTCAACAGCCTTGCCGGAAGGAAAGATGGGCAGATTGTACTCTCTGCCCAAACGGCGGTAGGCGGCATCCAGACGGCGGTACATTTCATCGCGGTCAAAGCCCCAGCTGATAAGCCGGGGAGCATCTTCACGGTAAGCCCAGGTCTGTTGAATTACGATCCGGGCGCCGGGAGCATGTTTTTTCACATAGTCAATGATGAGACCGGCAAAAGGGACATAGTTGGCATAGTCCCAGCTTTCGTGACTGGCGGACTGGATCGTGACCACATCCCAGTTATCGCTTGCAAGAAGCTCACGGAGTTTCATGGTATAGTCCATATACATCCGGCACTGAGGTTCATTTTCCTCGGCGGTGATATATGCCCAGTGACGGCGGAACTCGCAGCCGCCGAAATTGGCAAATTCAAGTTTCAACTCTTCCCCCTGAGCTTCGGCGATAGCGGGGAGACAGGCTTTCAAGCTCCATGTAAAACTGTTTCCGATGGTCAATACTTTCATAATCAGCTGAATCCTTTCAGATTTTTCAGAGCGGGGATACTTCAGAGCAGTTTCCCCGGTCAATTAAAGCGTTAAAATTTCTGCGTTTCAAGGCAGCTCCCGGTCAAAGTTAAAGGAGTCCGTCTCTTCAGCACGCCAATGTGCCATGGTCAGATCAAAAAAGTCATGGAACCCGGGCAGCCGGGGGATGGAGTGGACCTTTTTCGGATAGATCCGCGTCAAATTGCTTTTTGAATCAAAACGAACCACGAAACTGTTGTTCCTGGCATCCCGCACATCCCCCTCCACGGGGATCTCCGCCCGGGTGACCAGCAGCGCCGGACGCCCCAGACGGTAGAGTTCAAGCTCAAGTACTGATTTGGCACGCATCGCGGTACAGGACTCCCTGTCAAGTTCAATATGAGCCAATGCCCTTGTGGCGCCCAGTTCCTGAGCCATCAGCACGGCCTGAGAGTTGGCAATGGGCAATGGAACAGAAAAGGTCACTGTCAATTGAGGATAATTTTTCAACAGCTCAACGCCGTAAAGCGAGGTTACCCGGAACCTGCGGATCCCGGAGTCCACGGCGCGTTTAACAGCTTTTTCAAGAGTCCCCAGTTTGCCTTCGGGCATAAACTCAGGCAATATGACTTCCCGGGAAAGTGAATCAAATTCAAAAACGCTTGCGGAGCGGAAACTTTTTCTGTTGGCAGGTTCTTCACCTTTTGACCGCAGCGCGGCAGTTTCCTCTCTTTTTTCAGCAATGGGGAGTCCTGTTAATTTGGCATACTCTCTGCGGAACTTTTCCATTTCAGCGCTTCCGTTATCTGCCACCATGGCTGGAATCAGTTCCTGTTTGAAAAACTCCCATGCCTCACGGCGCAGCTGTTTGAGTTCTGAAGCAGGAAGAAAGAGTCCTTTTTCCACCTCGGCACGGATAACTCCTGCACACCAGAGTGTTGAGTCAGAAGCTTTGAATTCTTCAGCGATCTGTTCAGCTTCGGCGGCACGGCTTTTGGCGGGAGCAAGAGAAAGCTCTTTTTTCCAGAGCACCGCCGGAAGCGCTGCCGGAGCCACACTTATTTCCTGTGCAGAAAGTTTGATATCAAGGTCAAGAGCGGTCCTCTTTTCGGGCAAGGCGGCAAGAGCCTTTGAATAATCAGCAAGATTGCCCCCCAATTTAAAAACCTGCCCCCGGGGCGGAACGGCCTTATCGCAGCAGACAAAGACCCGCTGCCCGGGCGAAACCCGTGTCGCCGGCATATTTTCAACAAAAAATTTGGTCATGGTCAATGCAGGACCTTCATCGCCGTTTTCAGGCTGGATCCGGATCCGGTCACCGATAAAAAGCCGGGTGGAGGCGGTAAATCCGAATCCGTTTTCTGCCACAGCCTCAACACTGCCGCAAAGTTTACCGGCACTGCCGAGAGCATCAGGACGGATCAGGCTTTTGCTTGAGGCGCTGCTGTAAAATCCATGAGACCAGCGTCTGCCGCCCACGCCTGAAAGGATCCGCCGCGCTTCAGGGATGGCTTTGGCAAACTCTTCATCGGGCGTATCCAGCAGCATCCGGTAGGCGGAAACGGCTGCCGTCACATAGTCGGTCTGCCGCAGGCGTCCCTCGATCTTGAGAGAGGCGACACCGATCCGGCGGAGTTCGGGGATCAATTCAATGGCACAGAGATCCTGGGGTGAAAAAAAGAATCCGTTCCCCTTGCCTGAAAAATAACGGCGGCGGCAAGGCTGTTTGCACTTGCCCCGATTGCCGCTGTATCCACCGAGATAAGAGGAAAAATAACAGGCGCCGGAAAGGGAGCAGCAAAGAGCGCCGTGAATAAAGACTTCAAGTTCCAGCTTTGTTTTTTTCTTGATGAGAGCCAGCTCCTCCATCGTGACCTGCCGTTCAAGGACGACCCGAGAAACGCCCAGCTTTTCAGCAACAGCCAATCCGGCGGAGTTATGGAATCCCATCTGAGTGGAGCTGTGGAGATTCAATTTCGGGAAATATTCTCTTGCCATGCGGATCACACCGAGATCCTGAACAAGAAGCGCATCGGGCTGCAGAGAATTGAGCAGAGCAAGCTGTTCAAAAGCAGCGGAAAGTTCCTCTTCCTTGAGCAGAGTATTGAATGTCACATAGACTTTTTTCCCGTGACGGTGAAAGTGTTCAATGATCTTTCCCATGGCGTCAGGCGTAAAGTTTTCGCCCCGTTCACGGGCATTGAACCGGGAAAGTCCGGCATAAACGGCATCAGCGCCGGATTCAAGTGCGGCAAGGGCCGCTGAGGGCGTTCCTGCAGGAGCCAGCAATTCAGGTTTGTTCACGTCACATATCTCCAGTAAATATTAATTCTCATTCAGTGCTAAATATAGCACCAAAGTCGGCAGAAATCAAGTAAAAGCCCTTGACATTTCACTGCGAATATGGTATCTTATACCATTATGATCATTGAAGTCAAAACCAGAGAAATCCTTTCAGATCTTCTGCGCCGCACCGGCAAGGGGATGAAGTCGGATTGCACACTCCACAAGGGGTGCGGCAAATGCCGCGTCAAACTGCTTTCCGGACTCTGGGAGTCAGGCGGGAAACTTCTCCCTGCTCCCGCTTCAGCCGTTGCCTGTGTCACCCGCTTGAAAAGCTGTATCGGCACCATAGAGCTCCCGGAAGAAGAAGTATCTCCGCCCCTCGCTGCGGAAACATGGAACCATGTTCCGGAACTCCCCCAAATTGCAGAGCCCGTCATCGCCGTGGACATGGGGACAACCACCATCGCAGCGGCAAGGATCGAAAAGGGTTCCATCGTTAAAAGTGTAAGCGCTTTCAACCGTCAAATCCCTTTCGGCGACAATGTCATGAGCCGCATCGCCAGCTCAAAAGAAAATTTTACGTCCTTGCGGAATACACTTTTGGAAACCATTCATGAACTTCTTGAAGAGCTTGATTACAAAAGCGTTGAACGCATAGGTATTGCGGGCAATACGGTGATGAATTGTTTTCTCCATGGGATCCCCCCTTTTTCCATCGGTTTTTATCCTTTCAAGGCGCCTCAGCTCCTTTTTCCGGAGCGTGGGGACCTCTGGGAAAATAAAAGAGTTTTGACGCTCCCCTCTCTGACGGGACTTCTCGGAGGAGACATTACAGGCGGACTCTATGAATCCAGCCTTGAAGAGGGTGAAATGCTCATTGATCTTGGAAAGAACTGTGACATCATCTACCGGAGTTCAGAGGGATTTTTCGGAACCTCTGCCGCAGCAGGTCCCGCCTTTGAAGGTGCAGGTATCTCCTGCGGTTCCCGGGCAGCGGCAGGAGCCGTAGACCATTACTTTGCCGATGGCGGATTTTCTGTCATCGGCGGCGGCACGCCTCAAGGGATCTGCGGTTCTGCGCTGGTGGATTTTCTTGCCGTTGAAAGGGGCAAAGGTACTCTTGACCGTTTCGGCAGATTGACTTCCGGGGCAAAAAGTGTTGAACTTGCTCCCGGTATCACTATCACTGAAGAGGATATTGCAGAACTTCTGAAAGCCAAAGCCGCTGTTTCAGCCGCCATCAAAACCCTGGAGCAGTACTGCAAAGAACCTCTCCGCCGCCTGAAGATCGCAGGGGGATTCGCCCGCTATCTTGATCCTGAGTCCGCCCGGAAAATCGGACTCCTCCCCCCCTGCCCCGCCCTTATCTGCGGCAATTTGAGTCTTGCCGGAGCGGCACACTGCGCTGCAACGCCGGAAATTCTTGAAGAAATGGCAGGACTTTCAAAAAAAATCCGGGAGATCCATTTGAATGAATATCCCGGATTTGAGGCGAACTTTACCGCCGGACTCTTACTTCTCTGAATCAAGATAAAGCAGGTCGGCAGGGTTTCCATTGCCCTGACAGAGACGGTTGGGCCAGGGATGCAAAGGACTCAAAGCCCCTGTGGGGGTTGAAATATTGAAACGCCAAGGCATCTTTTCACTGACTCTGAAACCCTCAAACTTGTCACGTTCAATGGTCACTGTCACAACGCCGTTGTCGTGGAGGAAATTCACCCCTTTGATGAAGTCGGCATCATGACCGTGAGTCTCAGGCGTATTGATGCGGATATCTATCACCCGGCACAATCTTCCCGGCTCAAGATCAAGGCGGATCTTCTCAGTAATGTTGCGGAACATGAAGACCAAATTTTTGTCATCCGCAGATGCTTTGAACTCCACTTCGCCCAACTTCTGCCACTGGGCAAAAGCAGAAATTGGAATGGTCTTTCCGGGAATCCCCTTGTAGTCCAGCACGGCTTGAGAGTCCATCTTGTAGTCATCAAGATCGGCGGCGGCATCTTTGAGAAGCTCTGCTCTGGCATAGAGTTTTTCCGGGAAGAAACAGTAACTTTCCACCTCAGAGTGATAGCCCAGACGGGAATCCAGCTCGCAGAGTTCCGCCATCTTGAGCGTCGCCTCGATTTCAGCGGCAACAAGCTCTTTCATAGCTTTTTTGTTGTCATTGCCGTTGAAAATCATATCATCACGCAGATAATAAAATTCAAAGAGGCGGCGGGTTGAAGCAAACTGCAAACCGATGGCCTCTGCCACACGCAGCTCTTTTTTACGCAGTTCTGTATCGCAGCAGGGTTCAAGGAGTGTCATACCTTTCTGCCACAGTTCATCCATCAGTTTCAGCTGGCTGCGGATCTCGGCAAAGGTGAAAGCATATCCCACACACTCACCGATACGGTCACCGGAGTTCTTGGGGAACGCCTGAGTGTAGCTGGGGGAAATAGGCAGATCGGCGGGATACACATACCAGGGGTAGACAATGGAAAAGTGCAGAGGGCCGGCCCATTTGAAAGCGATACATTCAGGGAAATTCCGGTAGGAAAGTGAAAATGCTTTCCACGCCTGCGCCACTTTAAGGGCATGTTCACCCCAGTCAGGAGCTGCCAGTTCCAGCAGGAACTCCTGATCGCTGGCGGGCATGGGGGAAAATGAAAGTCTTCCGGCGGCCTTGTTCATAATGCTGGGGACACTTCCAAAATACCAGCACTGCATCACAGCCTCGCAGTTGCCCACAGCATGGAGTCCCTGATAACGCTCAAAAAGGATATCAGGCACAGGGAAATAGGGAACCGTCGCATCTTCATGAGAAACGCCGGTCTGCATCTTGGCGGCGATCTTCTTCGTTCTTGATGCAAGGTCTTTCCAGAAGTTTGAGGGGCCCGCCCATGAAAGAGAGTAATCCTGAACGATCATGGTTCTGCCGCACTGCTGATTTTCACCGCCTGTTTCGCAGTTGTAAAGCAAAGTGCAATCCTCAGGCCACATGGAGGCCGTCTGCTGCACCACCTCATTTTCCGGCTCTCCCGGCATGTGGAACGCTGAGTAATACCAGCCGAAGAACTCTGCATCAGGAGAGTATTTTTTCATGGCCTTGTTAAAGGTCTTTGCCATTTCTGCATAAAGCTCGGCGCCGCTGTAAGGGGAGCACCGGGGACATTCACATTTGGCAACGTGGGGATAAAGTTTGCGTTCCGCACAGGGGTGGGAACTTTCAAGAGACATGATATTGATGATGCCTCCCAGTTCAGGCACTTTGGAAAAGATGTAGCCCACAGTTTCGGTGATATACTGTTTCCCCTCAGGCGAAGTGGTGCAGAAATAGGTCACTTCATTCCCCAGAACTCTTGAAACACTTGCCAGTTCCGGATGTCTTGCCATATCTTCTTTGGTATTGCTTTTCCAAGTACCGGCGAAACTTCTGGGTTCAGCCATGAAAATGTAGCATTTGATTCCGTATTTGGCGCAGCGTTCAGCAACTTTTTTAAGTTTAGCCAGCCTCTGGTCAGCATCTTTTCCCCGTTCAGGGAAGAAAGAGTTGGGCATATCATTAAGATAAAGAGTCAGCCAGACACCATTGAGCCGTTCGTGCATGATGCGGTCAAGGTAGGCTTCAGGATAGTAGTCCTGATCATCGGTCAACTCATCCAGTTTCAAAGGGGGACGGGTGTTGGGCGCAAAAAAGCAGCGTGAAATACGGTGTTTCACCCAGGGCTTGCGCCGGATGGTGCCGGTAAAATCTCTGCCTGCAAAGCGTTCTTCCAATTCGCAGACGCCGTAGCGGAATCCGCTGTCATCGGCGGCGGTTATGGTGATTTTTTCATCTGCCACATCAAGGATGAACTCTTCTGCACAAAGTGAATCATCCTTGATCAAAGCAAGGGGGATCCCTGCTTCATCGGGGATAAAGTGCCGTTCCAAAGTGATCTTCGCCGTTTCAGGCAGAAGTTCAGGCGTGGTCACATAAATCTTTTTTGTGCGCGGAGAGGCGATTTCTTCATACTCCTTGATCTCTTCCACAAATCTCAGCTCTCCCCGTGGCGGCCAGGGAATGTCATCAAATTTCTTAAAAAGTTCTTTATTCATTTTTCTTGTATTCCTCAACTTTTCAAATCAATTGAAAAAATTTGCAAATGCCTTGTTCAACTCCCGGAAAATGATCTTCTGCCCCTCCGTATTGGGGTGCATTCCGTCAGGCAGAAGTTCAACCAGTTTTGTTTCATCGTTTCCGGTCAGCTCCTTGAAAACGCGGTTGATATGGACAACTTTGATTTTTTCTTCTTCCATCAGTTTGCAGGCGGCTTCAATAAACTGATCCAGCATGAAGTTGAAACCGTTTGAGGTATAGGGCTCGCCGCCGTAGTAGGGTTTCAAGCCATCAACCAGCACCATGGGGGGCGTGGTCCAGAAGATCATTTCAGCACCGATGGCGCGGATTTCATGGACAAAATAGCGCAAGTTCCCCACATATTCCTCAATGGTCAGACGCGGAACTGTTTTCTGTTTGTAGACATCAATTGCAGCATCATTGCATCCGAAACAGAAAATGACCATATCCGGCTTTT
>JAGBWB010000076.1 GCA_017629975.1 Lentisphaeria bacterium | reverse complement strand
TCTGGTACGGATTGAATGCCCTGGATCAGCTGCTTTTCTATATCTACTCCTGTTTCTCTCATAATGACTGTATGCTTTCCACCTACCTTGACGGCATGGCCCCCCGGGAAATGACCCGGAACTGGCTTGAAAGCGTGCGGCTCTGCAAAGAGAATACAGAAAAGGGACTTGCTGAACTCAAACCCATGATGCTGAAGTATTTCCCCGAAAAAGCGTGGGAGGAATTCATCGATCAGCGTTTCAGAGCCAAGTTTGAGCGCAACGAATACTGGCGCCATATCATTTCAAGCGCAGCCCTCAAATGGGATGAAAATCTGAAAAAAGAGTGATCCCCTCAGAGAAAAAGTGTGCAACGCAGAGGTTTTTGTTGAGCTTCTGCGTTTTTTTGTCCTCCGGTATGGAGTCAAACTTGAAAAGGGGGGCAGTGTGCTGTATATTATTACGAATGTAAAAAATGTAATAATCAATGAGGATTTATGACAAGGGCTTTTTTCACCCTGATCGAACTGCTGGTCGTTATTGCCATCATCGCCATATTGGCGGCAATGCTTCTGCCGGCTCTGGGAAAAGCACGGGGACAGGCTCTGTCATCCGCCTGTGCCGGAAATCTCCGGCAGCTGGGGCTCGCCTATGCCGCATACGGTAATGATTACAGCTTTACCCCCTTTGTTTACAGGGATGGAGTCCGTTGGAACAGGCTGCTTTTTCCCTACCTTTACGGGCAGGGGCCCTGTGACGGCGGCAAGGTCTTTCTCTGTGCCGCAGATCAGCGGGAAGAGGATCAGCGGCGCATCCCGGGGATCATGTGCCAGACCGGTTTCGGCATGAATCAGTGTTACTCCCCGGGAAATGAGGATGATAAAACATATAAACTGTGGTACGGAGTCAAGGTCAGCCGGATCGCCGTTTCTTCAAGTTTTATCACCTTTGCCGATGGGGGGACTTACTATATCGGCACGACGGTCGCTCCGGCTGTTTTCGGAGTCCTCAACAGAGAACTGGTCGTTTCTGACGGATGGTGCAAAAATCTTTCTTTCCGTCACGGCATAACAGGCAAACGTTTTAATGCGGCAATGGCAGACGGACATGTGGAGCATTGCCGCTTTGATGAAGTTCAACACAAAAGATGGGATCTGGCAGGAAAATGGGACGGCTCTTTCTGATAATGGCGGCGGCGCTGCTGCTTTCTTGCGGCTGTTCCGGCGAAAAAACGGCTGTTCCGCGCGAAAGACGCATCTGCTCTCTGAGCGCTGCCGCGGCGGTGATCCTTGAAAAACTGGGGACGCCCCCTGCGGCAGTTGACCAATACGGCGCCGTTGCGGCATCTCCCCGGACTCCTGTCATCGGCAAGGGCAGCGCCATTTCCCCTGAGCGGCTTCTGGAGTTGAAGATCAATACCCTTATCATCTGGAGCTATCAGAAAAATACCCTTGAGCATCTGACCCGGTACGGCATGGAACTTGTTACGGTGGAGCCTTTCAGAGCAGATAACTATTCTGAACAGGTCATGAAGATCGGCGCTCTGACGGGAAACGTTGCCGGAGCGCAGAAGATCATTGCTGAATATGAAAAGACCATGAAAGCACTTCAAAATTCTTCCGGCAGGAAAAAAAGAGTCTATCTTGAACTTTATACCCGCAACCGCGGGGCGGGGAATGATTCAGGCATCGGTGATCTGCTCCGCGCCGCAGGGGGCGAAAGCATACTTGAAAAGAGTGCTCTCACCGGAACCGAATACATCATAAGCCGGAATCCGGAGGTGATCTTTTTTGTGGAAGGTTTCGGGAGCGCAGATGAAATTATGAGCCGCAGCGGTTTCTCTGCCGTAGACGCCGTGAAACACAAGGCTGTTTTTGCAGTTCCGCGCCGATTGCTGGTCGAGGGGGCTTTTCCGGCTGAAGCCGTGGCTTTTTTTAAGAAAAGGATGAATTGAACAATGGCTTTTTACCGTATTACCTACAACGAAAAATATGATTTTGCCACTCTGCACAACTGGGGATGCACATTCAAATGTCCCTATTGCAGCTACAAGCTCCGCAGCGGAGCTGAGGGGCGTCCGGGATTCGCTGTGCCGAAACCGGAAAAATTTCTGACTGTTGATGAACAGAAGAAAGCGCTCCTTGAAGTGAAGCCCTCAAAGGTCTATTTCATGGGCGGTGAGCCAACTGTGGCTGCTGAACTTGAGGAAATGATTCTTTTTGCCAAGGAGGTCCTCGGCGCCGAAACCAAACTGGGACACACAAACGGCTGCAAACTCCCCCTGCGGTGTCTGGATGGTGCCAATGTGGGGTTCAAAGCCTGGAGCGAAGAGCTCCATTTGCAGATCACCGGAAAGCCCAAATCCCTGATCTATGACAATTTCCGCAACGCCTTTGATGCCGGGATGAAAATGGCCGCCAATATGGTCTACATTCCCGGTTTTGTGGATCTGGATGAGCTGGAGGGATGTGTGAAGTTCATCGCCTCTCTGGATGAAAATATCCCTTTCCATATTGACGGTTACATTCCGATCCCCGGACAGCCTTACCGCCGTCCCACAGATGAGGAAATGATAAAAGCGGAGTCTCTGGTGAAAAGTTATCTTCCCAACTGCCGTTATTCCCACCTGACCTCTGAAGAGGCACTTGATCTCAGCGCCCGGGATGACCGGTTCCGGGTGATTCGCATTGCAGGAGTCTGAACAAATTGAAATATCTGTGGGGCATACTTCTTCCGGCTGTGGTCATCGCCTGGGGAACGGGAAGCAACAGCACCGGATTTGCACAGCTGTTCCAGCTGCTGACAAACGGTGAGATTTCTGCTGCCGACAGAATCATTCTCCTTGACTTGCGTCTGCCCCGTATTCTTGGTGCCGTTTTTGTCGGCGGAATGCTCAGTGCCGCAGGCGCCGCCGCACAAAATCTTTTCCGGAACGACCTTGCCTCTCCCCATGTCCTGGGGTGTGTCAATGCCGCTGCCCTGGGAGCTGTTGCGGCTTTGCTGTGCGGTGCCAATTCCGCCGTTATGAGCTGCTGCGCTCTGGGGATGACTCTTCTTTCCTTATTTATACTGTTGATCCCCGGCTGGCGCTCCCGCTGGGAGGGAAGTTCCATCATCCTTGCCGGAGTCGCCGTCAACGCCTGCTGTGCCGCCTTGAGTTCCGGAGCCCTCTATCTTGCAGACGAAAGACTCAACACCCTTGTTTTCTGGCTGCTGGGCGGATTCTGGCGCATGGGATGGCAGGAGCTGGCTCTGCTGGTTCCTGCGGCGCTCTGCGGCTGGGGAATATTGCTTAAAATGGCGCCTGAAATGGATATGCTCCTTCTGGGAGACCGGGGCGCTCTTATGTCCGGAGTCGATTTGAAAAAGGTGAAAGTCACCGCCTTGCTGGTCATTGCTCTTCTGACTGCCGCCGCCGTCAGCTGCTGCGGTGTGATCGGTTTTGTGGGGCTGGCTGTTCCCCACATTGTCAGGCTGACGGGAGGAGGGAGTTTCAAACGGGTGCTGCCCCTTGCCATTCTTTCAGGAGCGCTGCTGCTGCTGCTGGCAGATTTGGGAGGCCGTACTTTTCTCCCTGACAGGGAGATCCCCGTGGGGATCATCACCGCTCTTGCGGGAGCTCCTTTCTTTTTCTATCTGCTTTTGAGGAGAAAAAATCATGCTTGAGTGCCGGAATCTTTCTTTTTCTTACAACGGCAGAGAAGAGGTGCTGAAAAATATCACTCTTTCATTTGCTCCCGGGCGTTTTTACGGTATCTTCGGGCCCAACGGCAGCGGGAAAAGCACCCTTTTGAAACTGCTGACAGGAGAACTTAAAAGCAGTTCCGGAAATGTTTCCCCCCAATGGGATTCTCCGTTGATCCGGGCTCGGAACATTGCTCTTGTTGAGCAGCAGATCCCCTCATCTCTGCCCCTGACCGTCGCAGAAACTGCCTCTCTGGGACGGTTCCCATGGGAAAAGAAAAATGCCGTCTGTCATGAAAAGGTGGAGCAGGTTCTTGAAGAACTGGAGCTTTCTTCTTTAAGAGAACGTCCCTTCAACGCTTTGAGCGGCGGGGAGCAGCAGCGGGTCATGCTGGCGCGGGCACTGGTTCAGGATACGCCTGTGCTCTGTCTTGATGAACCGGGAAGTTCCCTAGATATCGGATTTCAGCATGCTTTGTGCCGCATTCTGAAAAAATTGGCAGGGCAGGGGAAGTGCGTCATCATGATTTCCCATGACCTTTTTTCCGCGCCTGCCTATCTTGACCGCATGATTCTTCTGGCTCAAGGGACTCTTGCCGCAGATGATGAGCCTGAAAAATTGAGAAATTCACAGCTCCTCAGAGAGGTTTTTAATCTTCCCTCAGAAAAAATTTGATTTATTTGTCAGATCGTTCCGGAAAAATTCTTGTTTCCGGAGCTGTCCCTATTATATTGGTATATTTGTCAACTGCTCAATTTGAAAAAAGTGCATAAAGAGTGTATCTTATACAGATGGATAAACAGGAGATAAAAAAGTAATATGAATTTTAATTTTTACAATCAGAACAGCCGTGTCAACCGTGAAAGCAATGCCATGGTCTGGTATCTTATTCTTGCTAATGTGATCGCTTTTCTCTTTGGCAGCCGCCTTGAAAATATGGAAATGTTCTGCACGAAAGAGTATTTCCGTCTGTGGCAGCCTCTGACGGCAGGATTTCTCCATGGCGATTTCTGGCATCTTCTTTTCAACATGTACGGTCTTTACCTTTTCGGAACCCTTGTGGCGCCCCATATCGGCAAGAGAAATTTTTTCCTGCTCTATCTGATTTCTTCTGTCTGCGGAAATCTGCTCTATCTGCTGCTCAACTGGGGCAGTCCTGTGGCTGTCGTCGGCGCCTCAGGAGCGCTTTTCGGCATCATGGCAGCGGCTGCGCTTCTTGAGCCTGATAAGGAATTTGCACTTCTTCTCTTCCCCGGCAAGCCTTTGAAGACTGCCTCCATGGTCATCTGTTTTGCCCTGATCGAGGTCATTTTGCAAGTCATGGGGACCCAGCAGGGAGTTGCCCATCTGGCTCATCTGGGAGGACTTGTTGCCGGATATCTTTTTATCCGTCTGGGATTCCCCAAACAGGTGGTTTGGGATATTTTCCGGAAACAGGTCAGAGATGTTCCCCCCAGAGATCCCCCGAAAGAGGGACCCCGCAGAACAGGCCGGGTGACCTCTGCTGAACTGGATGAACTTCTGGATAAGGTTTCCCGTTACGGCATCAACGCTCTTTCTGAACATGAACTTGAACGTCTCCGCCAGGCGCGGGAAGAGATGAGGGGAAAATAAAATGCTTCCAGTTTCTTTCTTTGATTTTGATCTGCCTGATGAACTGATCGCCCGTTATCCAGCCGAAAGGCGGGATGGTTCACGGATGCTGGTCATTGACCGCAAGACGGGGGAGTTTGAGATCCGCCCCTTTTACACTCTGCCGGAGTATCTCTCTGAGGGGGACGCCCTGCTTTGCAATGATGCTCTGGTCCGCCGCGCCCGGATGTTCGGACGCAAAGAGGGGAGGGAGGATGGCGCAAAGTTTGAGATCCTGCTCCTTGCTCCTGATACAGACGGCAAATGGAACGTTATGCTCAAACCCGGGAAACGTGCTCTCCCCGGAACAAAAGTCGTGCTCCTTGCTCCTGACGGCACTCTCAACGATAAAGGTGATCATTTTACTGTTGTTTCAAAAAATCAGGATAACAGCTACAAGATCGAATTTTCAGAACCCGACATTGAAAAATTTGAAATGCGCTACGGTCACATGCCGCTGCCCCCCTATCTGAACCGTGAGGCTGAGGCTCTTGACATTGAACGCTATCAGACCGTTTATGCCAAAGTTCCGGGAGCTGTTGCCGCTCCCACCGCAGGACTCCATTTTACCCCTGAAATATTGGAAACTTTGAAAAACAAAGGTGTCAATCAGGCAGCACTGACCCTGAGAGTCGGCGCCGGGACTTTTCTGCCTGTCAAGGCGGATTACGCTGAGGAGCATGAGATGCATACGGAACACTTTGATCTCAATCCCGCCGCCGCCGCCCTTGTCAACGAGACCCGCAAAAGGAACAAAAAGGTTCTTGCCGTGGGGACGACCACTGTCAGAACTCTTGAAAGCTGCGCCGCTGAAGATGGAACAGTAACTCCCAGAGAGGGAGATACAAAGATTTTTCTTTATCCCCCCTATCAGATCCGTTCTGTGGATATGCTGCTGACCAATTTTCATCTGCCCAAGAGTACGCTTCTCATGCTGATCTGCTGTTTCTGCGACCGTGAAAAAGTTCTTGCCGCCTACAAATATGCCGTGGAGCAGAAGATGCGTTTTTACAGCTATGGGGACTGTATGCTTTTGAAATAATCTCCCTCAGTATCGTCAACGTTTCCCGTTTGTTGAAAAGGATTTTTTATGTCAAGTATTTTCATCACTTCTCTCTGGCGTGATCCTTACTGGTTTTTCGGAGCCTCTTTTCTGGTGATCTTCTCAGTCTGTTGTCATGAATTCATGCACGCCTGGATCGCCTTGAAAGAGGGGGATCCCACTGCTGCCGATGCCGGACATCTGACTTTGAATCCCCTCAGACAGATGGGACTTTATTCTCTGCTGCTGCTGGCGATTTTCGGCATCGCCTGGGGACAGGTCCCGGTGAATCCTGCCAATTTCCGCAGCCGTCTGAGCGATGTGAAAGTTTCTCTGGCAGGACCTCTTACCAATCTTTTTCTGGCTCTGGTCATGCTTATACTCTGCGCCGTGCTGCTTCACGCCCGGATCGGGCATGAAAGAGCTGTGCAGATGGTCTTTTACGGATGTGTGCTCAATCAGGTGCTTTTCATCCTCAATATGATCCCTGTTCCCGGCTTTGACGGATACAATGTGGTCAAACATTTTTTCCCCCGTTTTCTTCAGCTGAAGTCTGAAGCGGCAACCATTGTGTCTGTGGTATTGATCGTTGTCCTTTTCAGCTGTATCAAGTACCTTTTCCTTTTTGCTCAATTTATCGGCCTCAATGCTTTGGCACTGATTTCGGAGATACTCCAATGATCGTTGTAGTTGCTGCTGTCGTTTTTGATGAAGAGGGGAATGTTCTTCTTTGTTCCCGCCCTGAGAACAAGCCGCCTGCCGGATGGGAGTTCCCCGGAGGAAAGGTTGAACCGGGGGAAAACTTTGCCGCTGCCCTTGAGCGTGAGATGGTTGAAGAACTCGCTCTTCCCGGCAGATGCGGCGGGGAAATTGCCGTTGTCAGAGCTGCAAAAGTTGAACTCCATTTTCTTGAATTTTTCCCTGAGTCCGGCGTTGAAGTGACCCCCCGGGAAGGACAGCTGTTCCGCTGGCAGAAAGTTGAGGGGGATATGCCCTGTGATCTTCTTCCCAACGACCGTCCGGTTTGGGAAATATTGAAAAAAGAGAAAGATTGTTGAAATTCCATACAATTTTTTTGATCTGCATACGTTAATTGTCCGGAGAGTAAAAACATGAATGAACCGGACGATATGATATTGATACAATCTTACATCTCAGGTGACGAAAGAGCCTTTGAAATGCTCTATCGGCGTCACCGTAAACAGCTGTATGGTTATCTTTGCAATCTGCTTTCGGGAAACAGTGCTGAAGTTGATGAGATCTTTGAAATGACTTGGATCAAAGTAATAGATAATTTGCCCGCTTACCGCCATCAGGGGAAATTCAGCGCATGGCTTTTCCGGGTGGCAAAAAATGTTTTTCTTGATACTCTGCGTAAAAATAAAACGATGCCTCTGCCTCTGGATTCTGAAGATGTTCCGGAAATTCCTGATTGGAGCCGGAGACCGGAACGGGATATGGAAGAGAAAGAATCACTGCAAATCATTGAGGAGGCCCTCGCGGAGCTGCCCCGGGATCAGCGTGAAGTCTTTCTGCTGCGCCAGCAATCCTTTTCTTTCAAGGAAATATCTGAGATACAATCGTGTTCCATCAATACGGTTCTGGGCAGAATGCACTATGCAATTCGCAATCTGAAAAAATTGATTACCGGAAAGGTAAATTAAGGAGGAAGTGATTTATGAAGAGAGTTTTGCCTTACAGGAGCTTGAGTGAGCGTGAGGTCCCTGAGCATCTTGACGCCAGGATCCTCAGCTTTGCCGCTGCCCGGTGCCGGCAAAAGAAGCACCGCCGCAGCTGGGTGTGGATCGGGAGCATCGCCGCAATGCTCTGCGTCGCAGCTTTTACAGGAGTGCTCTTTCAGATGCAGATGCGTTCTGCTGAACAGGCAGAACTGCTGGCAATGGGGGATTTTTCCCGGTTGGATCAAAGTGGATACAACATCAGCTTTGAACTTGCTTCAACAGCTGATTTGATCCAGTATTGAAATAAAAAAAAGTGCTTTCTTCAAGAGAGATAGAGAGCGTATCGGTCAATTCAAGGAGATGAAGATGAATTATTCACGACTTGCAGGAGTTATGGCAGCTGTGGGGGCGTTGCTGCTGACTGTGACTCCGTTGTCTGCTGAAAAAATGCCGCCCGCCAAAGAGCCGGGAAAAGGAGCAAGAATGCGCGGAATGAGGCGCAATGCTGTGCTCTGGCGTGTTTTTTCTCAGCTTAATGACGCCGAGCGCAAAAAAATGCACGATCTTCAGCGGAATAACCCTGAGGCTTTCACGGTTGAAATGCGGAAGCTGGTTGATAAATATGAACAGTTGGAACGTGCCAGAAATGAGCGTCTGCTCTCTTTGATCAAAAAGTACCGCGAAAGTAAAGACGGGAAAGAGCGTGCCAAACTGAAAGAAGAGGTCAGCCGCATGGAAAAGGAACGCTTTGAACAGCACCTTGCCGGGCTTTCAAGAACAATCGCCAGCACCAGACAGCGCCTTGCTTTTATGGAAAAGGAGCTCAATAAGCGTAAAGCCAAAAAAGAGGCTATCGTGGACGCCAGAGTTGAAGCGATGCTGACCGGCAAGATCCCTGTATTTCCTCCTCAGGGACCGCCCCGGCGACCGCCGTTCCGCAACAAACTGAAATGACAGATATCCCATAAAAATGGACTTCCAAATAAAGCGGAATATTTTTCTGACCGGGATCTTTATGGCAGCGGCGGCCTTTGTGCCCGGGATTTTATTCGCTCTTTCATGGAGTTGTACGCAGATTGGCAACTATCTTGTGTATATGATCATGCCCCTGTATGCAATGGGGTGTTTATTCATTCTTATATGGGGGAGTTGTCAGGTTATATGGAAACTTCCGTACAGAAAAAGCTTGAGGTTCTTTCTCTTTTTTCTGTGGCTGGGACTTTATCCGGTACTTTGCCTGGGATTGCTCCGGATGACTCTCTGGGCATTGATGGCATTGTTCCGCTGAAAATTTTTTCCGCCCCCCCCTATTACATTTTCTCTTTCAGCCATAAGATTGACAAATCCGGGACTGCATTATTTTCCGGCAAGATCCCGCAGCCAGGAACGCCACTTGTTTCCGCAGAGAAAATATCCCTTGAGCAAAGTGACGGAGGGAAACAAGCGCATGAAAAAACTTTTTTTGCGGTAGGCAAGACGGTAGAGCAGATAAACAGTTGCAAAATGCAGCAGTTCCATATTTTTCCGCGGGATCCGGAGCGCAAGGGGGGATTGTTCCAGATTTCTCATGAAAGAGACTCTTTCTTTCAGCAGGCGGAAAAATTCATAGTGCTTGTCTTTCTGTCTTTTGATACTGTCGAAACGTTTCAATATACTGCCGCCCAAATATGTGTTCCGGGAAAGTGTTTGGTTTTGACCGTGAATACGGTGAAATGTAAGCCTTTCCGGGACAAGGAGCAGTTTTTCAGCGGCAGCTGAGCTTTGAAGAATCCAGAAATCATAAAGAAGCCGCGGTCCCCAATCGGGTTGATGCTCCAGCATGGATTTGCGTACGGCAATATTATGTCCTGCACCGCAGATTTTATGTGATACGAATAAGGAATAGATATTCTCTTTGCTGTTTTTGTATTTCCGGGCGCAGATAAGTTCCGAATCATCCTGCTGCTTCCAGGGGGTGAGTGTTTCATCAGTTAAAACAGAGAAGCCGCAAACTGCATCTGCCTGAGGATCCCGGATCAGTACATCGCTGAGGCGCTCGATTTTTTCCGGCATCCACACATCATCCTGATCGCAGAAGAAAATTATATCCCCGGAAGCATGCCGGGAAAGGGAGTGAAAATTTTTGTTCACTCCCAACTGCACCGGGTTGCGGTAATATTTCAGTTCAAAGGGCAGAGCGCGGCTGTTGCGGAATTGTTCCACAGCAGCACACGTTGCATTGTCAGCTCCGGAGTCATCTCCAATAAGAACTTCATCCGGTGGGCGGGTCTGAAGTGCAAGACTGGCAAGCTGTTCACCTATAAGTTTTTCGCCTTTATAAGCGGCAATAATGACAGAAATTTTCATTGTTGACTTTTCTTAAAAAAGAAACATTATCACTTTTTTCAGTTTTCTTTTTTTAATGCATGAAACGGATATTTTCATCAAGTGCCGCCACGATCTGCCCTGAGAAAAGGAAGTTGAAGGGACGGCGGATGTAGTAATCTTGAGCGATGGAAAGCCCCGTTCCGGAACAGTTGCCGGCAAAGCCGCCGCGGTAACAGCGCTTGAGAAAGCCGCTGCGGGCGCGGGAGATCATTTCTCCGTACTTCTTTTCAGGGAGAAGACCTTCGTTGATCAGGGGCTGATAGGTGGAAAT
>JAGBWB010000075.1 GCA_017629975.1 Lentisphaeria bacterium | reverse complement strand
TCACGCCGGTTTGATCCTGGGGCCGCTGTGGATGGTTGACCTTTTTGAAAAACGCAAGCCGGAAAAAAATATGTTCCGGGTAAAGATCGGAGGCGCGGAACTTTCCAGCGGACCCGTTGTGGGAATGCCTGAAAGAACTCCGCCGCGTCCACCTGCGCCTCCGGCTCCTCCTGAACCTGAGATCGTGCCGGTTCCTCAAAAAAAAATTCCGGCAGAGCCGCGTATCCCTGTGGTCAAGCCGAAGCCCAGAGTAAAGCCGCGTCCTGAACCGAAAGTACCGGTAAAGAAAAAGGTTGTCAAGCCGAAGCCCAGAGTAAAGCCGCGTCCTGAACCGAAAGTTCCGGTAAAGAAAAAGGTTGTCAAGCCGAAACCCAAAGTAAAGCCGCGTCCTGAACCGAAAGTTCCGGTAAAGAAAAATGTGGTCAAGCCGAAACCCAAAGAGAAGCCGCGTCCCGTGCGGCGGAATCCTCTGGATGATGTCTATAAGGATCCTGCTCCTGTCAATCTGCCTCCCCGTGTTCCGGTGGGCAGAAACAACCGGGCGCAGCAGTACGCGCCCAAGGCTGACAACAAAGCTCCCGGAGGCGGCAGAACGGTTGATGAAGCAGCATGGGCAAGGTATGGTAAAAATGTTGAGCGTTACATTTACTCCCGCTGGACGGAGCCGCCCCGCTCTCTGCTGGGGGATCAATACCCCGAAACGGTTATTGAAGTGACTGTTGAAGCAAGCGGCAAAGTCAGCAGTGCAAAGATCGTCCGTGCCAGCGGCAACCGCTCCATGGAAAGTTCTGTAGAACATCTGCTGTCAGGTCTTGATTTGCTGCCCCGTCCCCCTGAAGGGCGTATAACCTTCAGGATCACTCTCAAAACAAGGTGACTTTAAGGGACTTTTTTTGCTGATTCTGTTGAATTGGAAGGTTTGCAGGTGTATATTATAGAGTGTCTCTGAATGTTCAGAGAATTGAGCGAATGGATGTGTAAAAGAATGAATCTGATTTTTTTAGGTGATGTGGTCGGCAAAGGGGGAAGAAGTGCCGTAACAAAA
Source organism: Lentisphaeria bacterium (assembly GCA_017629975.1). Classification (GTDB taxonomy): domain Bacteria; phylum Verrucomicrobiota; class Lentisphaeria; order Victivallales; family Victivallaceae; genus UBA1784. Next base: position 1,649 of record JAGBWB010000075.1, on the reverse strand, counting down.
CTTCTTCCCGAATTGAAACGGGAGTTTAACGCCCAGTTTGCCGTTGTCAACGGCGAGAACTCTGCCGCCGGTGCCGGATTGAGCGCTTCTTGTGTCAGGGAACTGCTGACTGTCGCCGAAGTCGTTACCGGGGGAGATCATACCTGGGATCAGAAAGAGTTTCCCCGGGAGATCACTTCTCTTGACCGCATGGTCAGACCTGCCAACTTTTCCAACCGCCATCCCGGTTCCGGCATGGGGATTTTTCAGCACCCCGGCAGCGGCGAAGTGGCGGTCATCTCTCTTGTGGGAAAAGTCTTTATGAAAGACTCAGCTTATTGTCCCTTTGAAACGGTGGAAAAACTACTCTCTCAGATTCCGTCGCGTGTCAAGAGTGTGGTTGTTGACTTCCATGCTGAAGCCACCAGCGAAAAACTTGCCATGGGTCATTTTCTTGATGGTAAAGTGACCGCTGTTTTCGGTACCCATACCCATGTGCAGACTGCTGATGCCAGAGTTTTGCCCTCCGGCACAGCCTATATCACTGACGCCGGGATGTGCGGCGCCGACGCAAGTGTCCTCGGACGCGAGATCCCGGCAGTTCTTGAAAAGTTCACCATCGGACTTCCCAACAGATTGCCTGTGGTAGAGAAAGGCTTGTTCAGGGTTGACGGCGCCGCCGTTTCTTACGATCACCTGACCGGAAAAGCGTTGAAAATAACGCCCTTTTCCAGATTTGTTGAAATTTGATTTCTTTTTTAGGAGTTTATATTTATGAGTGAATTTCAGTTCAATACACCGGAAGAGCTGATCGCAGATATCAAAGCGGGCAAACTGGTGGTCATTGCAGATGATGAAAACCGGGAAAATGAGGGCGACCTTGTGGGAGCCGCCGAATTGATTACTCCGGAGCAAATCGCCTTTATGGCGACTCAGGGATGCGGTTTGATTTGCGTTCCCATTACCGCAGAACAGGCTGCAAAACTCAATCTTGTAACTCCCGCAAATCTGGGGGACCGTTTCGGAACTGCGTTCACTCAGAGCGTTGACGCCAAAGAGGGCGTGACCACCGGTATCAGTGCCTTTGACCGCCATGCCGCAGTCAGGACTCTTATTGATGACAACAGTACGCCTGACTCTCTCGTTTCCCCCGGACACTCTTTCCCTCTCATTGCCCGCCCCGGCGGTGTGCTCCGCCGCGCCGGTCATACGGAGGCCGCAGTGGATCTTCCCCGGCTTGCCGGACTGAAACCCGCAGGCGTCATTTGTGAGATCATGAATCCCGACGGTACCATGGCGCGTATGCCTCAGCTGAATGAATTCAGAAAGAAACACAACCTCAAGTGGGGAACTGTTGCGGATCTGATCTCCTACCGCCGCCACCATGAACAGTTGATCATCCGGGGCGAAAGTGCCCGGCTGCCTACTCCTTATGGAGAGTTCAAGATCACCGCCTACCGCACCAAGGTTGACTCCGAAGAGCATCTGGCTCTGGTGTACGGCGATGTGAAAGAGAAAGAAAATGTTCTTGTCCGGGTGCACAGCGAATGCCTGACCGGAGATGTTTTCGGCTCCTGCCGCTGTGACTGCGGAGATCAGCTGCACGCCGCCATGCGTCAAATCGCTGAATCCGGCGCGGGGATCCTGGTCTATCTGCGTCAGGAGGGCAG
>JAGBWB010000074.1 GCA_017629975.1 Lentisphaeria bacterium | reverse complement strand
CCCGCAACATCCACCGTGACAGGGTGGTACTCTAACCAATTGAGCTACTCCCCCGCGTAACTGAAAACTTGCTTGTTTCGTTTCGCAGTAATCATAATATACACCGTAATTTCCAAATTGCAAGGAGAAAATTTGAATTTTTTCAAGTTTTTTTGCAATTTTTCTGAAGATCCGGGGGCGAAAGGATGAAAAAAAGGGTACAAACTCCTTTCAAAAGAGTTTGTACCCTGTGCTGAGGGATCAGAGGATCAGCTCCATGAACCTGCGTCTTTATCCGGTTCCTGATAAAGCTCCTGAAGAGCTTTCTTTTCCACGATGCCGCCAGTTTCATCTTCTTCCGGGGGACACAGCTCCCACTTGCCGTCGGGGAAGACCGGGGTGATGAAGTTGTCCTGAGGGATGTTGTGGGTCTTTTCCTGGAACTCCATGCAGCTGCGGATGCACCCTTTGGCGCCGCAGACGGCAAAATATCCGGTATGGCTCAGGATCTGTTTGTAGAAGGGATTCACAAAATCACCGGGGAATTCCGGATTCTGCCGTCCCCAGCCCCCCAGAGCCAGAGTGTAGGCGGTTTTGTACGCCAGCTCTTCGGACATATTGCTTTTGGTGATATCCAGATTGAATCCGGGGAAAAAGCGCTTCATGAAAGGGGAGGCTTTGTAATTTATGCCGTGGTGGGTCGCCGTACAGCGTCCCATGTGCACGTCTCCCCACTCATACTCCTTGTCCTCAATATGGATCTTGATGGAAGGACGGTCCCCGGGGCGGGGGATGGCATTGCCGGGACAGTCAGGGACGCATTTCATACAGCGTTTGCACAAAGTTCCGGGCTCCACAAGAGCATCAGGTTCCAGTACCGCATCGGTCAGGATCGTGCCGATACGGACACGGGGACCGTAGACTTTATGGATAAAAACCTTTGACCAGCCGATCTCCCCCAGTCCGCAGGCAACGGCGGCAATACGGACATTGATGTTGACATCCGGCGCCGGACGCCCCGGAGCCACCGGCCGGGGATCGTTGGGGTAGGCTTCAGGCACTGCCGGATAAACCGGGACCGCTTCAAAGCCGTGATCCTCAATGAAACGCGCCACTTCATAGGTCACTTTGGGACGGAAAAGGGTGTTGAGACGGTTGTAGCTGTAATAGGTGTAGTTGGGCCAGTAGGTTCCTTCGGTGATCCCCCGGTAGGTGCTGCGGGGAATGGGCTGGACGATGGTAATGACGCTTTTGCAGTCGGGGAAGATATTTTTCGGGTGCATCCGTTCCGGAGCTTCTGCAAAACGTTCAATGGGGGCAATGCCCAGAATGTCGGCACCGGTGTCTCCGGCGCTGAGTTTGCCTGCCAACTCTTTGAGCATCTGTGATGTCAGAGTATGCTGTTCTTTCATTATTTCACCTCTTTGCGGAAAGGAGTGGTGTGTTTGCACGAAATAAGTCCGCGCTCTTCCAAACTGGCAAGGCACGCTCTGCCGCAGGGGGCGGCGATCTTGTCAACGGTGTTGAAGCGTCCGAATGAAGTCTGCACAGCGCCGCTGCCGCAGCGGTGGCAGAGCGTATCGTTCAGGGGGCAGCTCTTTTTACAAACGTCACAGTTGTCGCAGACGTTCCGGGTGATGATTTCATCGCTTTCCAGTTCCGCGTCGGTGATGAGCATGGCAAAGCGCTGCAAAGTTCCGAACTGAGGCGTGATGAAGAGTCCGTTTCTGCCCACTTCGCCCAGACCGCACAGGTGCGCGGCGTGTTTCCAGTCCACATAGACATTGGGCGCAGGTTTTCCCGGGGCAACGGGGCTGCCCAGAGGATATTTTGCCGCGGCGTCGGCATCATAAGCGAACATGGGGACAGCTTCAAAACCGGCAGATTCCATCCAGATCACCAGATCATAGGTGGTCTTGCTCAGGAACTGATCTTCAAGCATATACAAGCCGAAGTCTTCAAAGATCCCTTTGGCTCTGCTGCCGTTTTCGATTCCTCTGAGTGTTCCGCGGAGTATTTTTCTGCCGATGACAATGAGGCTTTTCCCCCGTGGGAAAATGCTCCGGGGATCATTTTCAGGCGCCGTCCCGGCGAAGCTGCCGATGGCGGTCATACCGATCAGATCCGCTCCGAATTTTCTTGCGGCTTCTTTCACCATTCTGGAGTCCATAGATCATTTCCCTTCAAATTTATCGGGGCAGTTGCCGCCGACGAACTGATTGCTGTTGACGAGGATCTCACCGTCACGGCCCAGACACCAGACCGACCGTTTGCGGAACTCGGCGTTAAAGCGGTTGGAGATCTTCTTTTCCACTGCGGTCATACAGGCTCTGCCGCACAACGAGGCATAACGGTCCAGACGGTCGCAGCTGCCGGGACGGTCGAACATGCCGTTTTTGCAGTTCCGGCAGATTTCCGGATCGGGATCACCGCTGCCGTTGAAAGCGCCGAAGGGGCAGCTTGCGATACAGGCATTGCAATCTTTGCAGAAGTCGCACTCAATGATGCTGTCCCCTTCCAGTTCCAGCGTGGTGAAGATAAATCCGAACCGCTGTCTGTGGCCGTATTCGGGGGTGAGAAAGAATCCCCCTTTGCCCACTGAACCCAGCCCGCAGGCGTGGGCATAGAACTTGTAATCAGGCACAAATTTGTTTGCTTCATACTCCCGGCTCAGCAGGGGGATGGCTTCGGCGCCTGTTTCCTCTATTTCATGGCAGAGGTCATGGACTGTCTGAGCCAGAAAGTAGGCTTCGGACCAGTTCACTCCGAAACAGCCGTAGGTATTGTGGAAACTGGTCCCTTCTTCAATGCCCCGGAATGCACCCCGCAGAATGCGGTGTCCCACTGTGATCACCGACCGGGTATCGGGGGCAACACTGCGGGGATCGGATGACTCCGGCACTCCGTCAAACCTTG
>JAGBWB010000073.1 GCA_017629975.1 Lentisphaeria bacterium | reverse complement strand
CGGGAACTCAAGCAGAGAATCGAATTTTTGAAACCCTACATTGAGTCAGGAGCCATCAATTTCCCCAGTGTTCACATGCCCGCCTGGTATTCAAGCGAGGCCCCCGCTCAGGAAAATGATTTTGAACGTGATATGTGCGTCAGACGTTTTATCAACTTCATTGAAACAGCCGCTCCTCTGGGCATGAAAAACCTCATCATCCATCCGGGAGCTGCACCCGAAGGACAGACCCTGGAAGGCTCCATCACCTTTCTTCGCAAAACCCTTGAAAGTCTTGTTCCCACTGTTGAAAAATACGGTATGTCCCTCAATCTGGAGCTCTGCCCCCGCAGATCCATCAGCAAGCTCCCCGAAAACATGGAAAAGGTGATGAAAGACATGCCCGACTGCGTGGGCGTCTGCTTTGATGTGAACCACCCCAATGAATACTGGCGCCAGATCCCCGAGTGGATCGCCCGTCTGGGCAAGTACATCAGAACGTTCCACATTTCCGACTGCGACGAGTTTGATGAATGCCACTGGATGCCCGGTGTGGGGGTCCTTGACTGGGAAAATATCATGAAAGAGATCCGCAAGCTGAACCGGGATTTCCTGCTTATCTACGAAATTGATTTTGCCGGCTTCAGACCGCCCGTTTCCCAGAAAAGGGAAATGGATCCCCGCTTTTTCTTCAGAGCTCTCAAAGCCAACATGGAGTGGCTGGATACCGTCGGCAAGTAAGCCGCATCTTCTCAGGCAAGGCAACTTCAAGTGACCGTTTCAGAATATCATCCGGGTGAGATCCCGGCAAAACCGGGCGTTTATGTCTTCCGTGACCGTTTCGGCAATGTGATCTATGTGGGCAAGGCAAGCAATTTGCGGCGGCGTCTGGGCAACTACTTCCAGCCTGCCCGGAGCCGTACTGCCGACCCCAAACTGCGCTCACTTATCAACAGTATTGCAGAGTGGAACTTTGAAATCGTCCGCAGCGATGATGAGGCGTTGATCCTTGAATCCCGTTTGATCAAAGCCTACGCGCCCCGCTACAATATCCTGATGCGCGACGACAAGCGCTATCTGCTTTTGAAGCTGGATATGTCTGAAAAGTTCCCAACCTTGCGCTGTGCCCGCTTCAAAGCCGGAGACAATGCCCGTTATTTCGGACCATTCCCCCACGGCTCAGCACTGAAAAGCACTCTTGAATATCTGCTCCAGAGATTCAAATTGAGGGCGTGCAAAGATGAAAATCCTGATGAGGAAAGCTGTAAACGCTGTCTGAAACGGATCATGAAAGATTGTTCCGCCCCCTGCCGGGGCAATATCACGGAAGAGGAGTATGGGAAACTGCTCAACTCCTGCCTTGAAGTCCTGGATGGCAATATCGCTCCGCTTGAAGAGGAACTGGAGTTGAAAATGCGCGCTTTTGCCGCAGAAGAGAAGTTTGAACAGGCGGCACGCTACCGGGAAATACTTCAGAATCTGCGTGCTGTATTCCAGCGTAAAAACCGTGCATTTGAAAATCCGGAACTGCCGGGAGTCCCCACAGGCATTTCGGCAGTCAAGGCGCTTCAGGAGACTTTGAAGCTTCCCAATCCCCCCCGGCTGATCTGGGGTTTTGATATTTCCAACACCTTCGGGACACTGGCGGTATCAGGGATGGTGGTATTCCGGGACGGCAAGCCTGACCGATCCAGTTACCGGACTTTCAACATCAAAACCGTGGAAGGTATTGATGACTTCAGCATGATCGCCGAAGCAGTCAGGCGGCAGTTTTCAAGAGTCTTGAGCGAGGGGGGGACCTTATGTGACCTGCTGCTCATAGACGGCGGGAAAGGACAGCTCAGTTCAGCGGTCAGGACTCTGTATGAAATCAACTGTCCGGTCATTCCGGTGCTTGGTCTTGCAGAAAAAAATGAAGAGATCTTTCTGCCAGGCAGAAGTGACCCTATTGTGCTTTCGCGTCATGATCCGGCACTGCGTCTGCTCCAGAGCGTCCGGGATGAGACCCACCGCTACTCCATCACCCGTCACCGCCGCCGCCGGGAAAAACTTCTGGCGGCATCGGTCCTTGATGAGATCCCCGGCATCGGGGAAAAGCGGCGCACGCTGATATTGCAGACTTTCGGCTCTGTGGCGGCGCTTAAAAAACTCACTCCCGAAGAAATCCGGGAGAAATGTCCCGCTCTGGGCGAAAAACTTTCAGAAGAGATCTTCACCTTTTTCGCCCGCAGACGGAGCTGAAAAAAAGGTCTTCTCTTTCCGGAACTGTTCCGGAGAAAGAAGACCTTTTCTGTAAGAAGACCCGATTTTTTGCGTCAGATTCCCAAATCGATCATGGCGTCTGCCACTTTTCTGAATCCTGCGATATTAGCTCCCATCACATAGTTGTCAGGATCATTGAACTCCGCCGCCGCTTCCCGGGCGGCATTGTGGATGTTTATCATAATATCATGCAGACGGCTGTCAACAGATTCCCTTGTCCAGCCGATACGCATGGCGTTCTGACTCATTTCCAGACCGCTTGTGGCAACACCGCCGGCGTTTGAAGCCTTTCCGGGAGCAAAGAGGAGCTTGGCAGATTGCAGATAAGCAGTCGCTTCAAGAGTGGTGGGCATATTGGCACCTTCGCAAATTGCGTGGCAGCCGTTACTGACCAGAGCTTTTGCGTCAGCCAGATCAAGTTCGTTCTGGGTGGCACAGGGCAGTGCGATATCGCACTTTGCAAGCTGCCAGGGACGGCGTCCCTCGTAATATCTGGCGGTGGGGAACTTGGCGACATACTCTCTGATCCGGCCTCTGCGGACATTCTTCAGTTCCATGACAAAGGCAAGTTTTTCCTCATTGATACCGTCGGGATCAATAATGGTTCCGTTGGAGTCAGACAGAGAGATCACCTTCCCCCCCAGCTGCTGCACCTTCTGGGCGGCATACTGAGCCACGTTTCCGGAACCGGAAATGAGAACGGAGCGTTTCTGAAAATCCATATCCCGTGTTTTGAGCATTTCTGCGGCAAAGTAGACACAGCCGTATCCGGTCGCTTCAGGACGGATCAGACTTCCGCCCCAGTTGATCCCCTTGCCGGTGAGAACGCTGTCATAAGCGTTGGCAAGTTTCTTGTACTGCCCGAAAAGGAATCCGATCTCTCTGCCGCCCACGCCGATATCTCCTGCGGGAACGTCGGTGGAGGGACCGATGTGGCGGTAAAGTTCGCGCATGAAGTTCTGGCAGAAAGTCATGATCTCACGCTCGGACTTGCCTTTGGGGTCAAAGTCGGCGCCTCCCTTGCCGCCCCCCATGGGGAGCGTGGTCAGGCTGTTTTTAAAGATTTGTTCAAAGCCGAGAAACTTCAGGATGCTCAAGTTCACAGAGGGGTGAAAACGCAAGCCGCCTTTGAAAGGACCGATGGCGCTGTTGAACTGGACCCGGTAACCGATGTTGACCTGGATCTCGCCCCGGTCATCCAGCCAGGGGATCTGGAACATGATGACACGTTCAGGAACCACCATCCGTTCAAGGATCTTGTTTTTCTCATATTTTCCCTGACGGTCAAGCAGCATGGAAAGGGAACCCAGAACTTCGGTCACACTCTGTATGAATTCCGGTTCATGGGGATTGTCTCTTTTAAGGTTTTCCAGAACTCTGGCAGCATATACATTCATCTCTTTTAAGGGTCCTTTCAAGGTTATGGTAATATTGTCATCTTTCTAATATAATCCAAAAATGTATCATTTGCAAGGAGATTTTTGTAACATGATACATTTTTCTGAGAAATAGCACCTCATTTTCCCCAAAACAGGAATACAAAGAAAGAGAAAAAAAGAATTTTCCCGCCGTTTGCACGATTCAAATTCTCTTCATTCTAAAGAGACTCCTGCAATGACTTCTCCTTCCTTACGCCCACTTTTGAAGGTCTGAAGAAAAAGCATAAAAAAACAACGGTTCAATTTGCTTTTTTTTCACTTCCGGAGTATATTAACGAAATGGGTTGCTTTCAACAACAAAAATTTCCACAAGATCCATGATTTACATGAAAAAGTTTACTGCCTTTATACAAAAAATCTGCTTTGAGTTAAAGAGCCGTCCCCTTGCCGGTGCGGCAGCGCTGCTGCTGCTGACAGCGGCAGTTCACTTTTGGGCGTTTTCATGGGTCCCTTACGGCGAGCGGGATTCCATCCGGTATCTGACAGGAGCCATACGCTGGGCGGAACAGGGACACTATGATCTTTTTGTCTTCCCGCCGCTGCCGTGTTTTCTGATGAAAGTGCTGATCCAGATGGGATTTTCGCCTGACACTGCCGGAAGGATCTACAGCTTTCTGCCGCAACTTTTTATACCGCTTGCCTCCTATATCCTGGCACTCCGTTTAACAGGAAACCGCAGACTTGCCAGATATACAGGCATTATGCTGATTTTTCATCCTCTGCTCATTAAATTTTCCATTGAACCCCTCAGAGAGAGTGTTCATGTTCTGCTGATCCTGCTGATCCTCATAAGCGGTCACGCTGCACTCAAAACACAGAAACTGCTTCCCTGGCTCAGCTGCGCGTTGTTCACTGCCCTGGGCTGGTGCTGCCGTTTTGAAACCCTTGAATTCGTTGCACTGGCTTTCATTGCTCTTTTCATACTGCTTCTGCAAAAGCGTTATAAGTTCTGCAAGGCAGTATGCCATTTCGGAGCATATTTTCTCTGCACCGTTGCCTTGTGGGCGCTGCTCATTGTTGCCACAGGAGGCAGAGAGTGTTTTAAATTCCAGTTTGAAAACTATATTCTTAACAAGTGGACCCTGTTTGTATTAAGATGGAAAGCATGATCGCAAAAATATTCAGCTCACTTTTTCGGGAAATACCCAATGGCGTAACTCTGATTTTTGCAATCGGGACGCTGATTGCGTGCGCCTTTATTCTTCTGAAAAAGCGTCACCATGCGCCTTTTTATCTCTGTTTCTGGGTGTTGGTCACTTTCATGGTTCTCTGGCGGGCTGTCGTCGGGATCATTACCGCCCGCTACACCATACTCCTTGTTTTTCCGGCAGTAATGTTGACCGCCTTTACCGGACTGCGGGGCGAAAGTTACTGGCGGCTGCTGTGCCGCAAATACAGTTTTCTCCCCCGTTGGTTCGCCAAATTCATCTCCCGGGCGGTGCTTGTGGGAACTTCTGCGGGAGCATTGCTCATGGCCCATCATGCTCTGTCTGCAAACCAGACAATATACGTTGAGATCATCAGCACCGTTCGCGAATACAAAAAAGTGAACCCGGCGCTCATGGTTCTGATAGACCACAGAGACGGCCCCAAGGTAAAGTATTACACAGGAGCCAATGTCATCGGAGCAGAATCTGCGGCAGCGAAAGATATTCTGACATCTCTGAAGTCCGGACAGCTCCGCAATAAGGATGTGCTTATTGTTCTGAGTTCATCTGATGACAACACTTTTTCCATCAAACCGGGAGATTTTCCCGAGGGGAAAAAATTGTTTCTGATCAAAAAAATCTCCCCGCGCAAAAAACGCAAAGGTGTCAACATCTATCTTTACTCCAATATAACTCCGGAGCAGATGACAACAAAGAGCAAATAATCAACAGAAAGGAATTTCACCATGAAAAAAATCATCTGTATGCAGACAGAATATAAAGATTCCCCGCTGGGCATGGATGAAAATTCCCCCAGATTTTTCTACCGTCTGGAGTGCGGCAAATCCATGCAGCAGCAGCGCCGCATCAAAGTCAGAAGAGATTCGGGCGCCCTTGTCTGGGACTCCGGACTCCGGAAGAGCTCAGACACCATACAGATCCCCTATGAAGGCGCCCCCCTTGAACCTTTCACCCGCTATTACTGGCAGGTGGAGTCTTGCCTTGACTCAGGCGAAAGTGTGACAAGTGAAGAAGCATTCTTTGAAACGGGCTTCATGGGAACTGCGTGGAAAGCACAATGGATCGGCACTTACCCCGGCAGCGCCTGCATGAAACCTGTTCAGCTGCTCAAAAAAACCTTCACCGTCAACTCCCCCGCAGATACCCGGCTTGCCATTACCGCTCTCGGACTCTATCAGGCAGAGATCAACGGGAAAAAGGTGACAGAAGATCTTTTCACCCCCGGCTGGACCGACTACTATCAGCGCGTCCAGTATCAGGTCTATGATATTTCAGGACTCCTCAAAGAGGGAGAAAACGAAATAGCAGTCTATCTGGGCGAAGGCTGGTACTGCGGCAGGATCTCCCGCCTCTGGTCACAGGACAAAACCACCTGGGGCGAACATCCCATGCTTCTGGCAGAGATCCGCCAGAAAGAGGAAACGCTTCTTGTGACAGATGAGACCTGGCACGCTTACAGCAACTGTTACCGTTTCTCTGATATCTACGACGGAGAAAAATATGACGGCACCCGCATGTCTCCCACAGGGACACCGGAGGAATCCACTGAAATATGGCCATCCCCCCAGGTCTTTCCGGCTCCTCAAATACGCATTGAATGGCAGTCAGGCGCCCCTGTACGCCAAATCGCAGTGCTGAAACCCGTTTCCATTACCCGTGCCCCCAACGGCGTGATCCGGGTGGACTTCGGTCAGAACTTCACGGGCAGAGAAAGAATAAAACTTATTGATCCCGGCAGAGGCGCTGTTATCACGATCCGCCATGGCGAGATGATTAACTCAGACGGAACTCTTTACACCGCCAATTTGCGGACAGCCGAAGCCACAACCACCTACATTTCCTGCGGCAAATCAGAAGAGATCTATGAGCCTCTCTTCACCTTTTACGGATTCCGCTACCTTGAGATCTCAGGCTGGCCGGGAGAATTTACTCCTGACAACATTGAAGGATGTGTTATCTCATCTGATCTGCCCGAAACAGGCACTTTCAGCTGTTCCAACCACCTTGTCAACAAACTTTTTGAGAATATCATCTGGGGACAGCGGGGCAACTTTCTGGATGTCCCCACAGACTGCCCCCAGCGCGATGAAAGACTGGGGTGGACAGGCGACACTCAGATTTTTGCCAATGTTGCAAGCTATAACGCATACAGCGCAGCATTCTACACAAAGTGGATCAACGATCTCAACTGTTCCCGGATCAGCGGCGTCTATCCGCAAATCGCGCCCATGCCCTACCGGCCCGCGTCTGAAGTCAAATTTATCCCCTGCTTCTCCACCGGCTGGGGAGATGCGGGAATCATCGTTCCGTGGCAGATGTTCCGCAAATACGGTGACAGCCGGATCGTCAGAAAGTATCTGCCCAACATGGTGGAGTGCCTTGACAACGTGGTCAAAGGCTGCGGGAACTCCCCCATCGTCAATCTGACCAAATACGGCGACTGGCTGAATCTGGATGATCCCACCCCCAAAGAGCTGCTCTGCACCGCTTTTCTCGCCGGAATGAACCGCCTCTGCGGCAGGATGGCGGCGCTGGTGGGCGAACCCGGCATCGCCGAAGAACGGCAGGGAAAATATGAATGGATCAAAGAGGCATTCATCAAAGAATTTTATACAGAAGATCTGCGCTTCAAAGGGGAGTCCCAGACATCAAAACTTGTAGCACTCCACTTTGATCTGACTCCCGATGACCGGGATCTCTGGGCACTGGTGGTGGAGTCTCTGCTCCATGACATTGAGAAAAAACGCAAAATGCACCTTTCAACCGGATTTCTGGGAACGCCCCTGCTGCTGCCGGTGCTGACCAAGGTGGAGGCTCTTGACACAGCCTACCAGCTGCTGCTGCAAAGTTCTTATCCCTCCTGGCTCTACCCTGTGATCCAAGGCGCCACCACCATGTGGGAGCGCTGGAACTCCTGGAACCATGAAACCGGCTTTGCCAGTATCGGCATGAACTCCTTCAACCACTACGCCTACGGCGCCGTGGCAGAGTGGTTCTACGAAGATATCTGCGGTATTCAGCCGGATCCCACTTTCAAACGCTTCAAACTGGAACCCCGTTTCGGCAGATTTCTGGAGTATGCCGGGGCCTCCTATGACTCCATCTACGGCAGGATCTCCTCCAAATGGCGCCGTTCCGGTGATGATTACATTTATGACTTCACCATCCCTTCAAATACTGAAGCTCTTGTCAGGGGGGAACTTTACGGACCCGGAACCTATTCACTTGAAATCAAACATTACAATTGATCCCTATGTTAAAGAAACTGCGCTATCTTGCTGAATATTTCATCATTCTCTCTTTCTATCTGCCCCTGCGTTTCATGCCCTGGCAACTGATGCGCTGCACGGCACGGGGAATCGGAGCAGTTATGAATATGCTCCCCGGATTACGGAATCTGGTGCGCGCCAATATACACGCCGCCATGCCTGAACTCCCCCCGGATGAAGTCAACCGTATTGCCAGAAGTTCCTTTGACCACCTGATCTGGAATCTCCTGGAGTATTTCTGGTGTATCGGCAATGACAAACGCATCCGCCGCTGCTGCTGCGTTGAAGAAAAGAGTTTAGAGCTCTGTCAGAAAACAGTCAGAGAAAAGAAACAATTCATCTTCGTCACTCCCCATCTGGGAAGCTGGGAAGTTTCCGGACTTATGACCCCTTTCTATACCGGACTGCGGCTCGCCGCCATTGCAAAACCAGTGCGGAACCCCTATTTGAATAAACTGCTCAACAGCGGCGGCAGAGAAACCACCAAAGGGATCAGAATCATTTTTTCCCAGGGCGCGATCCGCGCTTCTCTTCAGGCGCTGAGAGAAGGATGGAGCATCGGCACACTCATTGATCAGAACACCCGTCTCAGAGACGGAGGTGTCTTTGTTGATTTCTTCGGACTGCCGGTCCCCAGCAGCACAGCTCCCGCCGTTCTGCAAAATTACTGCAACCAGAAAAACATTCCCTGCCAGATCATTTTCGCCTGCAGTTTGAGGAACAGCGAAAATAAATTGGTGGGCAGAGCATGGACTCTGGACAAACCTTTTGAAGAATACTCTTCCCCTGCTGAAGTTCTTCAGGAACTGATGAAAAAATCAGAAGATCTGATCCGTAAAAATCCGGAGCAATATCTCTGGATGTACCGCCGCTTCCAGTACATTCCGGAAGATGCGACTCCTGAGCAGCTCAGCCGCTACCCCTGGTATGCAAAGCGTCCGGGCCCCAAATTTTACACTAAAGTAAAAAACTCCTCATCCGGAACTTCTGACAATGGGGAAATTGGCGCATAAGACGATCCTTCATGTTGACATGGACGCCTTTTTTGCCTCCATTGAGCAGCGGGACCGTCCGGAGCTGAAAAACAAACCTGTTATCGTCGGCGGCTCCCCGGAGCGCCGCGGTGTGGTCTCGACCTGTTCTTATGAAGCGCGGAAATACGGGATCCACTCTGCCATGCCCTCAAAAAGCGCCCTCAGGCTCTGTCCTCATGCGATTCTGATCCGCCCGAACCACAGAAAATACAGTGCGGTTTCCCGGCAGATCAGAGAGATTTTCCACGAAGTGACCGATCTGGTGGAGCCGGTTTCCATTG
>JAGBWB010000072.1 GCA_017629975.1 Lentisphaeria bacterium | reverse complement strand
GACGGCAATGAAGCGAAAGATCATACCGACGAACCCCGTAGAATAAGTTCGTTGACACGGGTCATACGGTCTACGTTTCTCGGACTCATCAGAGTGATGCTTTCTTGAGTTCAATGTTGTAGAATTCAATTTCGTCGCCTTCAACGAAGTCGGCAAAGTTGTCAAGGCGGATACCGCATTCCAGACCGGCTTTGACCTCTTTCACATCCTCTTTGAAGTGACGCAGACTTGTGACTTCACCGTTATAGATCAGCTCTTTGCTGCGGCGCACCCTTGCTTTGGCGCCCACTTTAACAATACCGGACTCCACTTTGCAGCCGCAGATCTTGGGACCTTTGGAAAGTTCAAAGATCTGCAAGATCCGTGCCTTGCCGGTGACGGTTTCGCGTTTTTCAGGCTCAAGTTTACCAGCCAGAGCGTCGGTGATATCCTCCAGCAGCTCGTAGATAATGGTGTAGAGACGGATCTCAACATGGCGCTTGGCGGCAAGGTCATTGACGCCGGGGGAAACCTGAACGTGGAATCCCACCACAAGGGCGTTGGTTGCGGCGGCAAGTTCAATATCATTGTCGCAGATGGAACCCACGCTGTTGGCGATGACTTCAACTTTGATCTTGTCAGAGGGAAGCTCCTGAAGAGACTGGGCGATGGCTTCGCCGGAGCCTTTGACGTCGGATTTGATGATGACGTTCAGAGAACGGCGGCCTTCGTTGTTGAGTTTGTTGAAAAGATCGTCGGCGGTGGAGATGTTGGAGGTAGCCAGCTGTTCGGCGCGTTTTTCCTCGCTGCGGCGCTCAGCCTCCTGACGTGCCTCCTTTTCCGAACCCATGACCAGCAGCTGGTCACCGGCTTCAGGCACTCCGGAAAGTCCCACCACTTTTACCGGGAATCCGGGTTTCACCTCTTTGATCCGTTTGCCCTTGTCATCAATAAGCATACGGGCCTTACCCCAGCAGGAGCCGCAGAGAATGGGGGCGCCCACTTTAAGAGTTCCGTTCTGAATGAGAACGTGTGAAGTGGGCCCGAGACCCTGTTCCAGCTGAGCTTCAAGGACAACACCTTCGGCAGGACCGGTGGGATCAGCCTTGAGTTCAAGCATGTCAGCTTCAACCAGAATACGCTCCAGCAGATCGGGCAGACCCTCTTTGGTTTTTGCTGAAACTTTGACAACACCCACCTTGCCGCCCCAGTCTTCACTGGTCAGATTGTTCTGCTGCATGTGGAGCAGAACCTGATCGTAGTCGGCGCCGGGAAGATCCATCTTATTGGCGGCAACGATGATCGGAACATCTGCGGCAAGAGCGTGGTTCATGGCTTCAACGGTCTGGGGTTTGAAACCTTCAACCGCTGAAACAGCCAGCACTACGATGTCGGTGATATTGGCACCGCGGGCGCGCATACTGGTGAAGGCCGCGTGTCCGGGGGTGTCGATAAAGGTAATGTGTTTGCCCTCAAATTCAACTGTTGAGGCGCCGATGTGCTGGGTAATGGCACCGGCTTCACCGGCGGTGACGTTGGTGTGACGGATGGCATCCTGCAAGGAGGTTTTGCCGTGGTCAACGTGTCCCATAAAGGTGACGACAGGGGGACGGGGAACCAGTTTGGACTCATCCACTTCCCGTTCACGCAAAGGGGTGGGTTCAGGTGCTGCGGCTTTGGGAGCGGCGCCGATGACCAGTTCAAAACCTGCGGCTTCGCAGATCTTTTTTGCATTGGCGTCGGAAACGGTCTTGTTGATCCCTGAAAGTTCGCCCAGCTTGATAAGGTCGGTCAGAACTTCATTGGGTTTGCGTCCGATGGCATCGGCAAGGGTTTTGACCACGATGGGGGAACTCAAGGTAATGGTGTTGCCTGAATCCCCGGCTGTTTTTTCCTGTTCGCGGCTGCTGTCGGAGTTCTTCCGGTGACTGTCTTTGGGAATGACTTCTTCCCGGCGGGAGTTGCCTTTTTTGGGGGCTCCGGAGCGCTTGCCGCCCTTGGGCAGCAGAGCCTCTTCGTCCTGCTGGCCGTAGAGGTCATCAAAGAATGACTCGATCAGATCGGTCATATCATCCGGGATCTTGGTCTTTTCAGCCTTGTCTACCTTAACTCCCTGGCGGACCAGTTCAGCGGCGATCAAGTTGGCGGAAACACCGTACTTGGCGGCGAGATCTTTTACTGTCAATGACTTACTCACTTGCGGAACTCCTTATGCGTTATCTCCGGCGTTGGCGACCGCCTGATTGACTTCTGCCTGATCAATACCTTCAATGGCAAGCAGAGTTTCAGGATCGGCTGCGCGGACACCGTCAATGGTTATAAAACCGTTATCCACGAACTTTCTGGCGGTACCTGTGGAAATCTTCAGCTGCTCCGCCAGAAGTTCGGCGGCCTGTTGCAATTTGGACTCCATATCGTTTTTGGCAACGGGCTTGTTCTCTTCCTGGCAGAGCGTCACGGTCCATCCCAGAAGTTTTCCGGCAAGGCGCACATTCTGGGCTTTGCGTCCCAGAGCGACCCGGGACTGGTCACTGCTGACAGTCACCAGAAGGGCATGTTTTGCCTCATCCACCGAAACGCTCTTGACCTTGGCAGGGAGCAGGGCGTTGGCGGCATATTTGCGGATATCCTCATCGTAAGGGATGATATCGATGCGTTCAGCGCCCAGTTCTTCGGTGATGCGCTTGACTCTGATACCTCTCATGCCGATGCAGGATCCCACAGGATCGATGCGGCGGTCATCGCTGCCCACAGCGATCTTGGTCCTTTTGCCGGGTTCACGGGCGATGCCCATGATCTTCACAGTACCGTCATGGATCTCGCTCACTTCCCGTTCAAAAAGTTTGACCACAAAGTCGGGGGTGCTGCGGGTGACGATCAGACTGGGACCGGGAGCGTTGACATCCACTTTGACCAGCAGGGCGTTGATGTGATCTCCGGGGGCGTACTGATCTTCATAAATACGGTCTTTTGAGGACATGATGCCCTCAGCTTTCTGGAAGTCAATAATAACGCTGCCATTCTCAAATTTTCTGACCACGCCGTTGATAATCTGACCGACCCGGTCTTTGAACTCTTCAAGAACGTTCTCTTTTTCAGCTTTTCTTAACTGCTGGGCGATGGCGTTCCGGGCGGTCTGGGCGGCGATGCGTCCGAAATTCCGGGGAGTGACCTCCCATTTGACCACATCGCCTAACTTGACATCAGGGAACTGTTCTCTGGCGCAGTCAATGACGATCTGGTCAGAGTTGGGGATACCCTCAACCACTTCAAGATCTGCCCAGGCTCTGATCTTTCCGGAAGTGGGATCGATCTTGACTGTAAGATTGTTGGCGGGGTGAATGCTCTTGCGTGAAGCTGTCAGGATCGCCGCCTCAAGAGCGCGGATCAAACTTTCTCTGGTTATCCCTCTTTGCTGTTCGACATATTCAAGCAGGGTCAACAATTCATTGCTCATACTGTACTTATCCTCTGTTACTTTCCTGTTACTCAACTTCCTTTTTCCGGCACGGAACCTTTTTCAGGTTCCCCTGTTATGATATTATCACATTCCTGCGTGTTTGCGGCACCTGCAAATAAAAAAGCGGGCCAGTTGCCGTCCCACTTTCAAAATGCGTCGTTACGCGAAAATTTTTTGAAACCGGACCGGTACGTTTCCGGTGATTCACACCAGTCCTTGATATAATATAAAGCTCTTTTCAGGATTATCAAGTCCTGATGACTCTTTTTCGGGAAATTT
>JAGBWB010000071.1 GCA_017629975.1 Lentisphaeria bacterium | reverse complement strand
TTCAAGCAGTATATTTTTGACATGACCGTACTCTTTGCCAAAGAGGCGCCCTGTTTTATTCTGGGGGATGATGATATCCGCAGTTTTTCCCCGGCAGAGTGTTTCTGCGAACTCCATACGGCTGAATTCAACCGTATGACAGGAAAAAATTTCACTCCCGAAGAGTACCGTCAGGCCGTTATCAACTGCAAGGTGGGCGATGAGGTCTACAATGCTTACGAAACCTTGAGAAAAGGGATCCCCAACGGCGTTGCAACCATTATCCGTCAGGCAGTGGACAGCGTTGATCCTGAGATCCGCTGCGGCTCCTGTATGCCGGGGTGGGAGTACCTTTTCAACGATGAGACCTCCAGATGTTTTGCAGGGAAGCACCCTCCTGTCATGCGGATCGCCAATGCCAATTATATGGAAGGTGCCGCAAAAACATATCCCTATCTTGTGGTCAAAACTCAGGCTCTGAGGATGGCTCACCAGTCAATCCCCGTGGTTCTGGACGAAGCGGACACCTGTCCCCACAACCTCTGGAGCCGCGCCGCCATCAGTTTTCACGCAAAACTCTGCTCCAGCATTTTGGCAGGAGTCAACGGCGCAAAAGTGTGGTATGTCAACGCCCACAAGGGAGGCAAACCTGTTTCCCGGAACTACACAGATATCCTTGCTGAAAACAAAGGACTTTATCAGACTCTTGCCGCAGAGGTCAAAAAGACGACTCCCACTGGCGTCATCATTCCCGCCCACAAGAACTTTGATGAGTGGCATGCCGCCCACTATGATGAGCTGGCGCTCAAACTGCTGCTTGTTCCTGACTCCAACATGGCACATGTGATGCTGGGACACATCGGTATTCCTTTCAAAGCCTCTTTTGACTTTGATGAAAACGAAGTCTATGCCATCTCCGGAGCAGAGTCGATCGAACATCTTTCAGATAAAGAACTTGAAAAACTCCTCTCCGGGAAACTGCTTCTGGATGGTCCTGCGACTGCGGCCGTCTGTGCAAGAGGCTTCTCTGATGCGTTGGGAATCACTGCGGAACATAAAGAATTTTCTTACAACCGGGAAAAACGCGTTGACGGCAAAGGGGGATATGTTACTGTGATGAATACACAGACTCCCTTCTTCACCATCAAAGATCCCAAAGCAGAGGTCTTCACAGAACTCTATTATGTTTCCTACCCCGGAGCGGATGATGAAGAATACATTGCCCCGGCAACGGTTTTCTATAAAAACGCTTACGGCGGAACAGTCTGTTCCATGGCGTTCCACCATAAAATCATCTACTCTCAGTTCAATGAGGCGCGGAAAGACTTTTTCATTGAGGTCATTGAACGCCTCAGAGGCAGCAAGATGCCTCTTCTCTGCTACGATGCCCAGAATGTGACGGTCATCACCCGGCAATATGCCGGCGGAGGCCTCCTTGCGGAGGTGTGCAACATCAACTTTGATCCGTTGAAAAATATTGAACTGCATTGCGCCGTAACGCCTTCAAAGGTGGAATATCTGGCAGGGGACGGCACATGGCAGGAGGCGAATTACACCGCTGCTGACGGTGTTATTAAACTGGATTATTCTCTTGGGTGCTATGAATTGGTGATCCTTAGAATCAACTGAAGAGGTAAACTCATGAAAGACAACATCCTTGAACGGAATTTCTGTTTTTTCAATATCATCCCCTACTCTCCCGGCAAGGAAAAAGAGCTTGCCGCAGATGCCCTTGATTACTTTGAGAAAACAGGCAATGACACAGTGCTCTACTGTCTGACGCTCCATCCGGAGGGATTCCCTGCATGGAACAAGGCTCAGAAGATGATCGAAAGTTACCGCATCCTCAAAAAGGAGCTTTCAGGCACCGGAGTAAAACTGGGCGTTTTGCTCCAGTCCATTCTGGGGCACTGGCCCCGGGTGGATAAGGATGAAGAGCAGTGGACACGCTCTGTCAATGTGGATGGAGCCAAAGTCAGATTCTGTCCTCTGGATGAAAATTTCAAAAAATACATCTTTGACGTTGTCTCTCTGCTGGCTGCGGAAAAACCTGTCTTTATGATGGGAGATGATGATATCCGGGGCTTTTCCCCAAAAGCAGAGTGTTTCTGTCAGCTGCACACTGATGAATTCAACCGGCGCACCGGAAAAAGCTTCACGCCTGAAGAGTATCGGGAGGCAGTGAAAAACGCCTCCCCCGGCGATGAAATCTGTACCGTTTTTGAAGAGCTCAGGCGGGAGATCCCGGAAGGGGTTGCAGCGCTCATCCGTCAGGCGATAAATGGTGTTGACCCGGCGATCCCGGCGGGTTCCTGTATGCCCTACTGGGAGTTCCGCTTCAACGGCAAAGTTTCAAAGGCTTTTGCCGCTGCCGGTCAGCCTTGTGTCATGCGGATCTGCAATGCCAACTATCAGGAGGGTTCTGCCAAATATTTCCCCTCTATCGTCTCACGCACAATGGCGCTGCGGAACGCTCACCCTGACATTCCCATGGTTCTTGATGAATCAGATACATTCCCCCATACTTTATACAGCCGTTCATCCAAAAGCATGCATGCCAAACTTTGCGCTGCCATGTTCAGCGGACTTCGCGGTGCAAAGCTGTGGTTGGTGAACATGAAAAAGCTGGGGCGTCCCGTCCACAAAAATTATACAAAGATCCTCGGCAAATACAACAAATTTTATCAGACTCTCGTTTCAGAAGTCCGGGAAAGCCGTTTTACAGGTGTCGTCATCCCTGCCAGCCACAGTTTCGCAAACTGGCACTCCGGAAAATCGGAAACATTTCACAACTATCTTTCCGACCCGGTTTTCAGCGCAACAACACTGGGACTTCTCGGCATTCCCTTTTACTGCGATTTTATTCTGGATCACAAGGATGTTTACGCCCTTGCCGGAGCCCAGGCAGTCAGCCGCTTCACCGATGAAGAGCTGAAAAAACTTCTTGCCGGAAAACTTTTCGTTGACGGTCCCGCTGCGGCGGCACTCTGCGAAAGAGGATTCTCAGAGCTTCTCGGCGTCAAGGCTGAAATGGTGGATTTCCGCTACAACCGGGAAATGAATCCTCTGACAAAACAGTACTACATCTGTTCCAAAACAGCCGGGGTCCCCCGTTTTACTCTCCTTGATGACAAGGCAGAAGTCCTGACCAAACTCTATTACACCGCCTACAACGGCGCAGAACCGGAAGAGATCGCTCCCGCAACTGTCTTTTACCGGAACAGTTCCGGCGGCTCAGTCTGCTGCTCAGCCTTCCATCAGGAGGTCCCCAATGCTCAGAGCAATGAACCGCGCAAAGAGTGGTACATTGAAATCTTTGACAGACTCAACGGCGGCAAACTCCCTGCCGTCTGTCAGGATCTTCAGGATATCACCGCCCTGACCCGCCGATGCAATGACGGAACTCTTCTGCTTCTGGTGTGCAGTCTCAACTTTGATGAACTTGATGAATTGAAGATCCGCTGCGCTCAGAGGCCCGCCGGGGTCTGCCGCCTGACTTGCGAAGGTCTCTGGGAAGAGTGCGACTTTGAAGTTGAAAATGATACTGTTTACATCCGGCGCCCTATGGGGTGTTATGATCTTGAAGTCTTTAAGCTGAAATGAGGTAAGTAATGTCTGCAAAAAAAAATTTTACTTTGATTGAACTGCTTGTCGTAATTGCCATTATCGCCATTCTCGCCGCCATGCTTCTGCCTGCCCTGCAGCAGGCAAGGGAGCGTGCCAAAGCAACAACATGCCTCAACAATTTTATGACCATCGGTAAAACTTTCAGTGCCTATATGGACGACCACAAAGGACAGCTTGCCCCTGAATCTATGGGTGACCGCCGCTGGTGGCACCGTGCAGAGTCAAAACGGATCATTGCCACCTATTTCGGCGAGAGTCCCGCCGACTACTATATGGGGAGAATCGGAACCGGCTCAAAGATTTTCTGTCCTTCTGGAGTGAAAACACTTGAAACGACTCTCGCCGTCAACGGCAGGATCTTTTCCACCGGAGCCATCAATCACTTCAGGTGGAGCGCCAACTGGCGGACTCCCGGAAGAACGGCTTTTGCTCTTGACGGGATCCGGGCCTCTCTTCCCAGCAATCAGGTGTATTACCGACACGCAGGCCGCTGTACTGTTCTCTTTCAGGATCTGCACGTTCAGCAGGTCCAATTTGTTCCCCATTACTATTCCGGCCAGGGACAAGGTTACAACGCCAACGCCTGGAAGTGTACTTTCTGGAATCCTGCCGCCTGGTCAGGAACAACCCCTGTGGAGATCCCCTTCAAATGAAAAATCATCTTTTTGCATCACTCGCTGCCGGCGTTTGCCTTACCGGTTCTCTTGCCGGAGTCAACTATTTTCCCAATGGCGCTCTTGAAGGCTCCTGGCGTCCCTCCTGGAACCGTCTTGCCGTTGAAAGCTATGCTCTTGAAACTCCGGGGTGGACTCTTGTCAAAGGCGCAAGCGGCCAATGTCTTCAAAGTGACGGCTCCGGCAAACCTCTGGAACTTCAATTCGAAGCGCCCACGCAACTCAAAGTGCTCCTTGATCTGAAAGGTGAAAAAAAGAGCACCTCTGTCACTGTTACACTGGGCAGTTATCTCAACTTCACTCCCCTGATCCTTGACAAAAAGGTCTTCAGCGTCACCGACTCGCAAAAGACCTTTACTCTCGTTCCCGGAAGACACAACAGGATGCGTTACCGGGGATTCGCCCCCTGGAAGGTGACCATCACGCCTCCGAAAGGAGCAAAAATCACTGTTGATAATATTCGTTGTGAAGATTCTAAAAAAGCCATTTTGAGCAAAGTTTCCAGAAAAGCCCCGACGCCTTCCATTGCTGCAACGGCGGGGGAACTTGTTGAAAATGTGCCCTTTACAGTCAAACACTATGGTAATTCAAGCGCCAATGTTCCCTTTACGGTGGTTCTGCCCTTTGCCTCAGGGAAATTCAAATGCAACAAAGAGTGGGTCGGTGTTGCTGTCCGTTCTGCTGACGGCAAGCTCTTCCCTGCTCAGGGACGGATCATTTCCCGCTGGCCCGCTGACAAAAGCGTCAGAGCCCTGGCCGTGGATGCTGTCGCCGCTCTGAAATCTGGCGTTAACAAAATGAGTGTTGTCCCCGGAAAGATGGGGGCTCCTCTGTCAGGTTCACAAAAAATCACTGTTGAAGCCGTCGACGGCGAGGGAATCAGTTATACAGGAGCCTTTACCCCCTCAAATGTTGAGTTTGCTGGCCCCGTGCGCCGGGTGGTTTCCGGCTGGATGGATCTGAAAGCGCCGGGGAAAGCCCCCATCCCCGTCCATTGCCGTATGGGATTTTTCAAAGGAATCCCCGATGTTGAAATCGAAGTTTCTCTTCACAGTCCTTATGAAAACGCCCCCTTTGTGATCCGGAACGCCTACGCTTCTCTTGACTCCGGCAAAAAGGTAAAACACCACGCCGCAAGCAAAGTTTTTGTCAAAGGCAAAAAGCTGTTTTCCGCGCCTCATTTTCTCAAGGGAGCCGGTGCCATCATTATGCCCCAGATGTCTGAACGTCATCCGGCAGAGCTTCAGATCCGCAACAGCCAGTTCCGCATTGCCTTGTGGCCTGATTTCACAAAACAGCTCTGTCTGAGTTACAATCTGGTTCTGACCCGGCAGTTTGTCTGGTCTCCTGATCCCGCCGCCGCAGATCGCTTCGGTTACGAACGTACTGTGGCTATGGCCGAACCTGCAAGGTATGGTGAAACCAAGTTCTTTCTTCTGCCTCTCGGGGCAGTTGACAGAAAAAATTATCCCTTTTCTGCTAAAAAGATCGACGAAACATTCCAGTTCCGCTATTCAAAGCCCGGCCAGGTCAAGGCCGGGCAGACCGGTATTTTTGACTACGGCGATTTACCGGGTGACGGCGGCTGGAGCAATCTTGAGTCCTTCAAAGACTACGCGGAGCTTCTCCGCGCCGTTGTCTGCGGCGATCACGATCTGCTGAACTTTGCTTATGACCGGGCGATCCATTACCGGGACATCGACACCTACCGTGGCGACTCCCTTTATCACAGCGGCAATCACGTCAGCGGCGGATTCTCTTTCAGTCACTCCTGGCCTCAGGGTATCATCTGTCACTACCTGATGACAGGGGATCCCCGGAGCAAAGAGGTGGTGGAAAAAGCGGCGGCCTCATATCTCAACACACCGATCACCTCCGGAGATATTGCCGGGGCCCGTTCTCTCTCCCGTTACCTTCTGGGACTTGCCGACTTCTATGGTGCCGTGGGTGATGAAAAATTGAAAGCGCGTTTCTACACTCAGGTCAAACACGCAGAGAAGACCAACCTCACCCCAAAAAATCCTGACAACACCATCTTCCCCTGGAACGGAGCCCGCCTTGATCCTTATCAGGTCTGGTACGGCTGCTGTGCCTTTATGGAGATGTACTTCCTTTCCGGAGATAAGATCCTCCTTGACTGGTTCCGCCGTGAGATGAAGGCCTCCTTGAGTATGGATTTTTACACCCTTGACCTGCAGGAGATGTGGCCGGGGGTAACACCTGCCAAAGGCTGGCCCATTCAGCTGGGCTTCAACTCGCGTCACCGGGGCT
>JAGBWB010000070.1 GCA_017629975.1 Lentisphaeria bacterium | reverse complement strand
TGAGTTCCAGGGTGTGGGAAAAAATTTGCAAGATCAGTGACAAAGTCTTTTGTCTGTATTATCTCCCCAAAGAACTTTTTGGGCAAAAAGGCGTGACTCTCAGCTCTCTGGGGCCGACTTCAACAGTAGGGGATCAAAAAGACAAGATTGCAAAAATCTTTTTTGCTGAAAGATTCAACCTTGAACTTTATAATGACGAAAGTCATAAACAGCATTATCGATTGATGCTTGGAACAATGAATAAAATTTTACAGGATTTGCAGGGTAGATGTACGGAAAAAGGCTATTCTCCATCCTTAAATAATAGTGAAGATCAACAATGAAGAATAGGAGAAAGTAACCATGAGTAACAACATTGTCAGCTACCTTGACCTGATACATCAGCGCATCAAACAGAATCCTCCCAAGGCCCTTCAGGGCGTAAAACTTGAAATGCCTGCTGCCGGTCAGCTGCACCGTCTGGCAGAATTTGATATGTATCCGGAATGGTTTTACCTTATTACTGAAGTCAATGAAAATTATTGCGAGGTCATCCCCGGCAGCTTGGATGGCGTTATGGCTGGAACGGAAGATATTATTCTTCCGGAAGATGTGATGGGGGATTATGTCTTTTTATCCCTTGATATGGCCGCCACATTGCCCATTGAAGCTGTAGGAGAGGGGTTTGCCGTCCTTGATGATGAAACCTACAACCGTGTGATTGATTCGCAGATTGAATATGAAACCGGTCAGAAGGGTGATGGACCTTCTTTTGCCTTTGCTTTGCTTGGATATGCCGGGGAAGAAGATTCCCGAAGAGTTTATCACACAAAAATCGCAGAACTCATACAACATTGGCAAAAAGAACTGCGTGCCGGAACATTTGAAGAAAAATCAACTGATGACACATGGCAAAACAGAGTCAAAGAAATTTTTGAGTCCTCTGAATTTGTTCCTGCCTTCCCGGTTCGGGAAGGGACTTTGGCTGCCGGAGGGGAAGAAAAAGATCTTGTCTGCGAATGTACGGTCAATGGTTTCGCCGATCTGATCACTGTGGAATATGAGGTCAAAGCAAAAACTCTCAGAATCGTCTGCTTTACGCCGGATGATGAGTATTCATACCTCTTTGACCAGTGGCAGATCGTGGACAGAAAGGGCGAAATCATCGGCACGATTTCAGGTGAACGGGCTGTCATTGAGAATATGACAGACTTTGACGGTATGATCTGTTTGTGCGACACTTCCGGGCAGCTCCATCCTTTGCAGAATAGAGGTGAATAATGTTTTCTTCTGCCAGAGCTGAGCGGCATTTGAAAAAGTTCCCTTGTAATGTCATATTCTGCAGTACTGAAGTTTTGAAACAACTTGTGCCGAAAATGAGTGAATCTTTTCGTGCTGTCTGCGTTGCTGAGTTTTTTCGCCGCTGGTTTATTACACGAAGCGGCGAAACGGCAGCTGTCATCGACTCTTTGCTGCCGAACCGGGAACGGGAGTCGTTGAAAGAAGTTTTGCAGGAGTTTTTCAATGCACTTCCCTCCCGGGAAAAATTGACCGGCGATTTGTGGAAAACTGAAGAACCTTTTTCTTTGAAATGTCAGGCGGCAGTACGTTCTGTATTGATCCGGCTGTGCTGGGAAACGGCGGGGTTCATTCCTGTTTATATGGGGGAAAAGGCTTTTTTTATCCCCTTTTCTTTTGAAAAGGGGCCCCGGCAAGTGGTGGATCTGACAGGTAAACGGCTGGAAATATGGTCAGAAAGTTATGCCGAAGCCGTTGACGCTGACTTCGGGTATACTTGTGTGATCCACTGTGTTCAGGAAGGACTCCCCCCACTGACCGGCAACAGTTTGATGCTGCCCCTTCTGCTGGCAAGCTGGCGCAAAAAAAAGTTGCTCTCTTACAACCATTTGCGTCTTTTGGCAACAGGAGCAATCGAAAAGGATACCCTCAAAGCTGTGGAAACGGCCGCCAAGGCGCAGGCCTTGAAGGCAGCTTTCCCCGATGCCGGATTTCTTTTTCCGGAAAGTACCAAATATTGTGCTGACAGAAGCAATGAGATCCCTCTGTCCATCGGTATGACAAAAACACAGCTGCTTGCCAGAATGCCTGAAATAATTGAACTCCACGGTTTGCAGACACCGAACTTGGGTGATGCCATCCGGCGTTTGCCCCGGCTGATGGAGGAACGGGAGGGGATCACTGACAAATGGGGAAAACTCCTGAAAAGGACCCGGTACCATAAAAAATCGATTTCAAAACATGATATAGCTCATTCCAGAGAGTATATGCTTGTTTTGATGCTCGAAAGTTCCATTCTCTGCCACATGGGAAAAACTCAAGAGGCTTTGAAAATCAATAAAAAAGCTCAAAATTTCGCCGCCGGAAAACCGGAGCTGGAAAAACATCTGC
The DNA here is from genome assembly GCA_017629975.1 of Lentisphaeria bacterium. Lineage (GTDB taxonomy): Bacteria > Verrucomicrobiota > Lentisphaeria > Victivallales > Victivallaceae > UBA1784. The sequence continues at coordinate 746 of JAGBWB010000070.1, read as the reverse complement.
GCCGTATGGAGGTGGAAGAACTGGTGGAGCTTCAGGATAATGAGAAGTTTGACGAGCTTTTCAGCCTTGCAGAGGAACTGGGGAAACACATTGAGAAACTTGAAGATCCTGATCTGCTGATGCGCTACTACGGCACTATGGGGCAGGCATGGGCATACGGAACTTTGTCAGGGCGAAAGAACTGCAGCAAAGAACTGGCGAAGGAGTGTTTTGACAAAGCCGTCGCATACGCTCAAAAACTCAACTCCCCCGGAGATCTGGCTCAGGATCTCAATTACCAGATGCTCTGGTACGCTCTTTTTGCCCCTGTTTCAGAAGACGCTGACGAACATTATGAGGAAACTGAAAAGTTTATTGCAGGCATTGAAGGGGATTTCAACGAAAATGTACGCAGCAAAAACCGTACTTATCTGCTGCGTTTCCGGGCATTGGGCTTTTACCGTGCCCTGCTGATGGGGAAATGTTCCGACCTGCCTGATATGGAACAATTCAAACTTCCGGGGGATTGGTGGCTTCCGGCGACGGTCGACAAATACTGCGGAACGGTCTATGCCGCTTTCGGAGAAAAAGAAAAAGCCCGGCGCTCCTTTGAAAAGGCAAGTCAGCTGAAAAACGATGGGGGAGTCCCTGTTATCGATATGATCCGGCTGACCATTTTCACAGAAGCCTGGCGTTCCCTCGGGGATGAAACATACAAAAAGCAGGCCTTGAAGCTTGCCGGGGAACTGGCAGACAAATATCCTTCT
>JAGBWB010000069.1 GCA_017629975.1 Lentisphaeria bacterium | reverse complement strand
GGCTTTTTCGAGCAGGACCTCACCTACGAGGTGGGCGTGCGCCTCTTTGCGCTTCTCGAGAGCGACCCGAATTTCACGCCGCGCCTTTCGCGCCCCTCCGAGGATACCGTCCTCGGTACGAGCAATGCGTCAAGCCTGCGCGTGCGCGTTGCCGAGGCGAATGCGTGGGACGCGGATCTGTTGCTCTCCATTCACGCCAATGCCTCGATCGACCCCGACGTGAGCGGCTCGGAGTGCCTCGTGTATAGCCCTGCGAGCACCCCAGCATGTTGAAGCGTCCCTGAAAGATGACGCCCGGGGTTTTCAGTTCCCGCAGAATGGCAAATGCTTTGGCGGCACCTTCGGTTGAGTAGTTGGAAATACCCACATAAAGCGCTCTGCCGCTGCGGACAATGTAGTCAAGAGCCTGCATACTTTCTTCCACAGGAGTTTCAGGATCGGGACGGTGATGGTAGAAGATGTCCACATAATCCACTTTCATCCGTTTCAAACTCTGGTCGCAGCTGGCGATGAGGTTCTTTCTTGACCCCCATTCACCGTAAGGTCCCTCCCACATGCGGAATCCCGCTTTGGTTGAAATGAGCAGTTCATCCCGGTGTTTTCTGAAATCATCGGTGAAGATTTTTCCGAAGTTTTCTTCTGCGGATCCCGGTTCGGGACCGTAATTATTGGCAAGATCAAAGTGGAAAATTCCCAGATCAAAGGCTTTCCGCAGCATGGCGCGGGCATTGTCAAAGGAGTCCACACTGCCGAAGTTGTGCCACAACCCCAGTGAGACCTGAGGCAGGATAACACCGCTTCTTCCGCAGCGGCGGCAGGGCATAAGTTCGTAACGGTCAGGAGCTGCATTATAAGGAGTCATGGTATCATATCCTTTCTTGTTGAAGTTCGTTTCTGTAAAATACAACATCGGCAGCAATTTTTCAAGAACTGCTGCCGATGTTTCATGGGGAATCTCAGGATTATTTTTCAAGCTCTTTCAAAGAGACATTTCTGACCCTGATGAATTCACCCGGAGCAGGGCCGCTTGCCCACACGCGCAAGCTGACTTTGGAAACGCCCGCAGGAACGGTGAAATCTGCATTGCATTTCTGCCAGTTGTCTTTGTATTCGCTCTTTGCCGTAATGGTGGTTTTGTTCCACTTGACACTGGGAGCGGCGAGTCCGGGGCGGTCTGTCTGCATCTCAAGAGCGTAACGGTAGCTTTTGCCGGGGGTTACTGAAGCATTGGTTGAAACGATGATACCGGATTTTTTGTTTTTGGTGGTGAAGGCGAAAACATTTCCCGCTTCAGCTTTGAACTGCACATTTTTTGCCGGAGAGACGGCCCATCCGGCGGGGAGCGCTCCCTTTTTGGGGAGAAAAGGCTTCAGCAGCTCATTACCGATGGTCTTGCGGATCCGGGCCGGAGGGGGAGGGGGCAGAGAGGCATCTTCCAGTTCCCGGACTGAAACGGAGTCCAGCCACATGGATTTGCCTTCACTTGTTTTGGAACCCCGCATAACCAAAGTGCAGTTTCCGGAGCTGGCAGGCAGAGTGAAATCAACGGATAAGGTCTGCCACTCCTGATTTTCCTGAGCCCGGATCTGCTCAGCGAAGCCGTTGGGAAAAACGACTTCCAGACGCCAGTTGCGGGGTTCTTCACCCTTGACTTTTGCAGTGGCGCGGTAGCGTTTGCCGGGCTTGAGTCTCAGGGACTGACGCAGAGAAAATTCACCGGTCGTACCTTTGAAAAGGAACTTCAAAGAACGTCCGCCCGTGAGGAAGTTTCTGGTATCAAAAGTGATGTGTCCGTCTGCCGGATTCAGGGGTTTCTCATTGGCACTCCGCATGGAACAGGTCCATCCGGGATGGATGGGACTGTTCAGAGAGACGGGGAGCTTGTCTCTGCCGGACTGATCGGCATTGAGAACCAGTTCGGGACCGGTAATGCGCCATTTTTTCTGAGGCACTGCCTTGCCTGAAAGTTCCATCCAGACAAACTCTTTGCCGTTGTTGACGCAGTAGAAGATGGAGCTGCCTCTGACCACCATTCTGCCGGCATGGAGCTGAGAGGGAACGGGGAGTTCTGCTTTTTCATCCAGATGTGAGGGGGGCATGAAGTGAACATCAAGTCCTCCCGCATGCCGGGGCTGTTTGCCGTCAAGGGCGACGGGGTACTGAACATCAATGAAACGGTTGCCGTTGATAAGTTCGTTCTGACCGGGAGTTCTGCCGGAAAGGGCAAAACCCACCCGGGCGTTGACGATGAGGTTGTTCATAAAAGAGTTTTCGTAGCCGCTGCGGACAACGAAAGCCTGATGCGGCACATCGTAGACGATGTTGTTCGCCCACAGGGAGCGGCCGCTGTTGCATTCAAAGGCGAAACTTTCATCAATGGCAAGGGCTTTGCCGTCCACCACGTTGTTGACCACAGAGGTGTAGTACTCTTTGCCGCCGGTTTTGATTTCTATGACCGAGCGCCATCCGGAGTTGGTGCAGATATTGCTGTGAACGATGGCGCGGTTGGCTTTCAGATAAATGGCAGAACCGGCGAGACGGACTCTTTTGCCGTTCCGGGTCTGGGTGCGTTCACGGAAGATCTTGCCGTTTTCGATCAGATGATGACCGCATTTGGCTCCGGGAACAGGAACGCCCCGGTGGAAGTCCCGGACGATGTTGCCCTGAACGGAAACATTGTGTCCGTAAATGAGGATACCGTGGATATAGGTGTGCTTTGTGGTGGCGCCGCGTCCGCCGCCCAGAATCTGATTGTCGTGGACGATGGCATTGGGCAGATGGGTGGTGCATCCTTGAGCGATCTGTCCGCCTTTGCCCAGCATAATGGCGCTGCGGCCGATGTTCCGCAGAATATTGCCGCAGACGTAGGCTCCGCCGGGAATGGCGGCGTTGAACTGCATACCCACATTGCCATTGGTGAAACGGCAGTTGACGACTCTGACGGATTCTATTACAGGACAGAGGATGTCAATGCCTCTTTCTCCGGCAATGAAACGGCAATCTTCAAGATCAATGACGCCGATTTTGACCGCTTGTTCACGGCGGCTGGATCCGTCAACACAGAAAGCGCTTTTCAGCTCCATGTTGCGCATAATGAGAGAAGCCGGCTTCAGTTTGGGATCTCTGCCGCTGCTGTTCAGGTCGATCATAGCCCCCCTTTGTTCGGGCGCGAAGCCTGTGAATTTGGAATTGCTTGAAACAGCAGCTCCGGCTCCGCTGCTTTCCATGCGGAGCGTTCCGCCCTTGAGGACAATGGCAGGACTGACGGTAAAATGCCACTGGGCGCCTTCATCAAAGAGCAGTTTCAGATCGTCAGTGACCGTAAGAGTTTTGGCAAAGGTGTATTTGCCTTTGGGGATCCTGATGGATCTCTCTTTGGCAGCGGCGGCATTGAATGCGTCGCTCCAGGTGTTTGAAGATTTTTTGAAGCGAGTGAGATCAACTTCAGCTGCAAGAGAAAGTGCAGCCGCGGACAATATGAAGAGCAAAAATTTTTTCATGATAAATTTTCCTGTTCAGAAACTTGAATTACTGGGCACCGGGATTGACGGCTCCGGCGTACATCATCCATGTATCCGGCGTTATCTCTCCTTTGGAAAGAGACTTGACATGACCCGCAGGATAAAATACATTGGCTTTGCCGTTGTGGCGCATGTGAAGCGCACGGTTGCCGCCGATTCCCACAGCACGGTTGGTCACTGAGGGGTCTTTGACGTAAAGGGCGTTGGTCTGGTAAAGACTTTGGGTGTGGATGCTGTCTCCGCCCAGAATGGCATTACGCTTTTCAGGCTCCAGAAACTCTTTTCTGTTGGCGTGATAATACTCATCTGCAGGCTCATAGTAAGCACGTTTTCCCCAGCCGCCTCCTTTGATTCCTTTTGCAAGACCGTAGGAGACATCGCCGGTATCAGACCAGCCTTGACTTGTGGCAGGGGCATAGGTTCCTGTGGGGCAGAGGTAGATATTGGATTTGCTGCCTTTTTTATATTCAGGCAGCAGTTTATACATCACCAGTACGGCAGTCCACCCGAAGTAGGTATATTTTTTCTTTCTTTCAGCGTAATAAACGGTACTGTTTGCCGCCGGGAAAAATTCTTTGTTGGCATCGGCATAGGCAGAAACTCCGAAGTAAAGGTTTTTCAGATTTGAAATACACGCTGTTCCCTGTGCACGGGCGCGCGCCTGTTGCAAGGCGGGCAGCAGCATAGCGGCAAGAATCGCGATGATGGCGATAACGACAAGAAGCTCAATAAGAGTGAAAAATCTATTTTTCATAGTGCTTACTGTTCCTTTTTTATTTCAAACTTGCATTTTTGGTTGATCAGTTCCTGACGGAGTGCGGGATACTCCGGAAAATCCATGGCGGCGGCGATACCTGCCGCCTGTCCGGTGGCGATGCAGACGGGCATGAGGCGGATGGCTGAAACTGCTTTGGGTTCAATGGCGATGCCTCTGCCGCCTGCGGCAAGATTGGCGATGTTGACGGAACGCAGCGCTCCGTAGGGGACTTCACGGGGGCCGCCCCCTTTCCAGAATGCCCAGGGGGCGACAAAGGTTTTGGTGTAGTGTTCACCGTAGGTGCGTTTGCCGATGGCAACAGGTTCGGCAACAGGGGTGTTTTCCTGAAGATCCTTTGTGGTGATGGTTTCAACGCCCACGATGTTTCTTCCGCCCCGGACGCCGATGATGGGCGCCACAGCCACCAGATGGCAGTTGGCGAATCCGGGGAGCGTCTTTTTTGCCCACTCAAGGACGACGGGGATCTGCTCTTTGAGTTCCATATCCATTCTGGTGAGTTCCGCAGGGTCCTGGGCACAGCCTGAAACGGCGGTGAGGTTGAGAAGAAAGTCTTCCCCCTTTTCTCCCACGGGAGTCCCCATGAAGCGGTCCTGATGGGTGAAAGGGAAATTGCCCTCTTCAAAGGCTTTGGTACAGAGTTCGCGGTTGTAGTTTTCAACACCGGTGACTCTGAAAAGCAGCGTTTTTGTCATGGTTTCATCGGCGCTGCCGGTTTGAGTTTCGGCACCTGCCATGTATGAAAGAACGGCATCCCCTGTGCAGTCAACAAAGGTTTTTCCTTTGATCTCAATGGATTTACCGCAGCCTGTAACAGTGACAGAGGTGATGGAGTTGTTTTCAACTTTGACTCCTGTCAGTTCCACATAAAAGAGCAGATCGACTCCTGCCTGTTTCAGAAGCCGGGTCATGATGAGAGTGACGGAAAACTCCGAAGTGTTGAGTTTGACATCGCCCCAGATCATAGAGTTGTTCTGCATGGAAGAGGCGAACTCTCCGGCGGCGCCCCCTGATTCTTCGGGGACAAAGGAACGCAATCCTGAAAAGACCGGGCATCCGCAGTAAGAGGCGACACCTCCCGGACCGGAGTTGCGGTCAAAGAGGAGGACCTTTTTTCCCTTGCGGGCGGCCCCCATGGCGGCACCGAATCCTGCGGGACCGGCACCGGCAATTACAACATCATATACCATAAAATATAAAACTCCCTTATTGTAAAATACATACTTTAAAATATACCTCCGGAAAGAAAAGTTTACAATATATTTTTATGTTGAAATCTTATAATTTTATGCTATATTAAAAATAAGAGCATAAGAAAGGGGGGATGTATGCAGCAGAAATCCTTTGTGGAAGTTTCCGCGCAGATGCGGAACCATTGGCACAATCTTGAAAAGTTGACAGGACTGCATTTGACTTTGCATGATTATTCCGGGATGATCAAACTTTCTGCCGAGAACAATTTGCTTGAGGGAATGAATTTCCACCGCTGCACCTGCTGTCAGGTCACCGGGAGGAACCGCCAGCGCTGTGTTGCTCATTGTGCCGTTGCGGCAAAATTCCGGGCGGCGGAAAAACAAAAGCCATTCCTCATGACGTGCTGGCGCGGAGTGAAAGAGTTGGTCGTGCCCCTGTATCTCGGAAAAAATCTGGCGGCAACAGTTTTTGCCGGGGCGTTCCGGGAGGAGAACTTTGATGTATCCTCCTTTTCCAAAGGTTATCAGAAACTTTACACTGCTCTGCCTTTGTGGGAGGAGTCGCGGAAAGAGGAGATAGAAACTCTGCTGACGACGGCGGGTTATGCCATGCTGAAACTTGCGGAAAATTTTCACAGCACTCCTGACCGGGAACCTGAACGCATCAAGCAGATCCGTGATTTTTTTCTTTATCATTCCAGTGAAGATGTGGGGGCAGGGGACCTTGCGGCGGCTCTGGGACTTTCGGAATCCCGGACATTGCACTTGCTCCATGAATATTTCGGCAAAGGATTTTCCTCTCTTCTCAACGAAGAGCGCATTCTCCGCGTCATTGAATATCTGGAACGCTCTCCCATGCCTTTGCGCGAGATCGCTCTGCTGACAGGATTCCGCAACGAATATTATTTGAACGCTGTGTTCAAAAAGTTCAAGGGGATCACCCCCGGCGCCTACCGCAGAGGCAAAAGGAAAAGCGCTGTTCCCGACAAAGTTTTTTGAAAAGCGCTGTTCCCGACAAAGGTCTGTAAAAACTTTCTGGGAAAAAAGTTATTTTACCTACCCGTAATGGGAACAGAACCTTTTGAAAAATCGTAAATCAACCGATACTGAAAACTGAACTGAGGTAAACAGATCACATTTCAGGATAGCGATTTTTCCCTGCGCGTAAGCCGGCACAACGAATCTTAAAATCTGCTGAAAGATCAAAGAGACAAAGAATATGAGTCGGATCCTCAAAATACCAACGGGGGAAGGAACAGATTTTTAAACAAAAAAATGGCTCCGGCGCTTGGGCTCGAACCAAGAACCAAGTGGTTAACAGCCACCTACTCTACCATTGAGCTACGCCGGAGCATCTAAATCTTAAAAGTGGTACACCCAAAGGGATTTGAACCCCTAACCTTCTGGTCCGTAGCCAGACGCTCTATCCAATTGAGCTATGGGTGCACGTTTGTCATCACTTACTGCTGTTGAGCATTGTCGTTATTGACTATGTTCCTAATATACACCCGAATTTTGATTTTTCAAGTGATTTTTTGAAAAATTTATTGATTTTTTGCAAAAAAGATGGTATTTTATGAAGGTAACACGAAAATTGAGCTTTGTCTCAAGCAATTGATTGAGGTTTTTCCATGAAATATTTTATCCGCACTTACGGTTGCCAGATGAATGAACGCGATTCCGAAGCTCTGGGCGCCGCTTTGGAAAAGGCCGGATTCATCCCCGGAACTGAAGAGGATTCAGATCTGCTCCTTTTCAATACATGCAGCGTCCGCGATGCCGCCGAACGCAAGGCAAAGGGCAAGATCGGATACATCCGCAAACTTAAACAGAAAAATCCCAACCTTATTATAGGCGTCACCGGCTGCATGGCGCAGCGTCTGGGCGAAGAGCTTCTTCAGGAACTCCCCCACCTTGACTTTGTGCTGGGAACCGGCCAGATGCAGCGTCTTGTCCCCCTTGTGCAGGAAATTGCCGCTGACCGCAAACGCCGGGTCGAAACGGAACCCTCTGCGGAGGTCCTTGAAAGTATGGGCGGGCACGACTCCAATCCTTCATGGCACGGACAGATCGCCATTACCAGAGGATGCAACCGTTTCTGCTCTTATTGCATCGTCCCCTATGTCAGAGGCAGAGAGATCAGCCGCACAAAAGACTCCATCATCGCTGAGGCAAAAGAACTGGTCGCCAAAGGCGTGAAAGAGATCATGCTCCTGGGACAGAATGTTGCCGCCTACGGACTCAACGGCGATACCCGTCCCCCTGCCGACGGCCATTCTCCTTTTGCAGAACTCCTTGAAGAGATGAATGAGATCCCCGGATTGCTCAGAATACGCTTTACTTCTCCTTATGTGAGCTACTTCAACGACCGTTTGATCGCCGCCTTGAAAAATTGTTCCAAGGTGTGTCACAATGTTCATCTGCCTCTCCAGTCCGGCTCCGACCGGATCCTCAAGGCCATGAACCGTCAGTATACAGCTGAAAGTTATCTTGCCAAAGTCGCTGAGATCCGCGCTGCCATTCCCGAGGTGACTTTTTCTACTGATGTGATCGTGGGATTTCCCGGTGAAGAGGAGTCTGACTTCCTCATGACCCGGGAAATCATGAACAAGGTGGGCTTTGAACAGGCATTCGTCTTCAAATACTCTCCCCGGCCCGGCGCGAAATCTGCCCTTCTTGCCGACTCCGTGCCGGATCCTGTTAAAGAAGAGCGCAATCAGATACTTCTTGATGACCTCAAGGAACGCATCGGCAGAAAACTTGCTTCCCTTAAAGGAGAAACTGTGGAAGTGCTTCTTGAAGGCGTCAGCGCCAGAAATGCCGCCAGATGGAGCGGACGCACCTCCACCAGTTTTGTGGTCCACTTTGAACCCGATGAAAAGTGCGCCGTAGGAACTTTGAGGAAAGTGCAAATCACTCAGGTCAATGCCGTTTCACTTTTCGGAAAACTTCTTGCTGAGTGATTTTTACACCTTTTTTGAGGCGGTTTCAAGAGCTTGAAACCGCCTCTTTCTTTTGGGCTGTGTTGTCTTCAACAGAGGGCTTTTCTCAGGAAAATTGAGCAAGCCACTTTTCAGCCAGTTTGGGCCATACGGAAACATTTTTGTTTTTCAGGTGCAGAGAGTATCCGTGTCCACCGTCGGGGAAAAGATGCATTTCGGCAGGGACTCCGGCGCGTTTCAGTGCCAGATACCAGAAAAGTCCGTTTTCCACCCTGACTCCGTCATCCTCTGTCTGAACGATGAAAGTAGGCGGAACCGTTCCATCAACAGTAAATTCATCTTTGATACTGCCGTCCTCTTCTGTCAGATAGGCGGGATAAAGCAGCATGGCGAAGTCAGGAATAAAAGAGATGTTGTCCAATCCATCTGCGGCGGGGTAGGGGATCCGTGAACCGGGCGCCGAAAGGGTCGCCGACAGATGAGCTCCAGCTGAAAATCCGATACAGCCGATCTTGCTCACACAGAAAAGTTCCTGATTGGCTCTGATGAAACGGATCGCCCGGGCGGCATCGGCAAAGGCCGCCTCCCGGCGCGCGGGACAGCGGTATTTGAGCAGGAAAGCATGAAATCCAATGGTGTTGAGCCAGTTGCAGATGGCGATCCCCTCGTGTTCCCAGGCAAGATAACTGTAACCGCCTCCCGGTGAAACCAGCACCGCAGGACGGGGATCAGGACCGCTGACAGGGAAATATGTCACTGTCGGGACGGTGATATCCGTCAGGCGGTTGAAACCGCCCCCCTTGAGATCGTTGAAGTGTTCTGTCAAAGTTGCATCTTCCGGAACCGTTACGGGAGCTTGACCCTCCCAGAGCCGGAACTCTTTGTAACGGAGACGCAGACGGTCAACGACACTGTTGCCCTCAAGTTCCATATTTTTCAGATCAACAGGGGCGAAAATTTCAGAAGCTGTATTTTTCATAACATGTGTTTCCTCAAATTTACATTTCAGCTCAAAAGAAATGGTTTTTCATTTTCTGAGTTGGTATAATATACCTTTCATCGGACTCTTTGTCAACATTTTTTACAAAATTCCCCTTGACTATTGGAAAGAGAAATATTATATTAACTCCGGAAAACAAGTCAGGAGACCATTGAAATGAAAGGCGAATATTCAGGACATCTTTCGCAGAATGATCCCATGTTTGATTATCTGCGCCATGAGATCTTTCCCCAGTTGGGCAGCGACTGCTCCGAGGGGATCCGTGTGTTTCAAACCAACGGTTCCAATGCCGTTTATATCTACGAAGACCGGAAGACGGCACAGTGCGTGGTGGGGAAATTCTTTTACTCTGAACGCAACACCGATTGGGAACTGGCGCAGCGGCGTCTTGACCGTGAATACAAAAACATCAAGGCTTTCAGTTCCTATCTCGGCGAAAACCACTACGTCGCCAAAGTTTTGGGACGCAACGATTCTCTCAACTGCCTGCTGGTGGTGGAGTATTGCACCGGCACCCCCCTTGACAGGATCATCCTTGAATCCATCAACACCGGCAACTCCGGACTGCTCCGTGAAAAACTTACCGCTCTTGCGGATTTTCTTGCCACGGTCCACAACCGTTCAGCCGGGAGCGAAAAGGTGGATTTTAATGAGACCTGCCGCTATTATGAAGGTATCGTTGACAATTTGAAACATCAGCTCTCAGAGGGGGATACCGCCTGGTTTCTTGAACTTGGAAAACGCTGGCGCAACGATCCTGTCATGTGGGAGGATAATCGGGTGCTTGTCCATGGCGATGCCACGCCCTCAAATTTCTTTTTCGGCGACGGTATGTATGTCATCTCCTTTGATATGGAGCGTGTCCGCATCGCCGACCGCTGTTTTGATGTGGGACGCATTGCAGGTGAACTGCACCACTTCTTCATGCGGACCGTGGGCAACCGTTTTGCCGCTGAGGAGTTTGTGGGACATTTTCTCTGGGAGTACGCCTGCCGTTTCCCTGACCGGGAGGCTGCCTTCAACGCCATCACCCGGCGGATCCCCTTTTATATGGGAACCACTTTGCTGCGGATCGCGCGCAACTCCTATCTTGAGCACGATTACCGCCGTGCTCTGATCGAAGCCGGTGAAAACTGCCTGAGGAAAGCGTAATGAAATTCAAGGCTCTGCTTTTTGACATCAACGGAACTGTGACCGATATCCTGACCTCTGAAAGCGATGAGGAGCTTTACCGGGTCACTGCCAATTTTCTCAAATTCAACGGTGTCAGCATATCTCCGGGGGAGTTGAAAGCTCTCTACTTTGATCTGAACCGTCAGCAGAGACATGAAAGTCCTGAGGAGTTCCCTGAGTTTGATGTGAAAAAGATCTTTCAGGCGGTCATTGAGGAGTATGGCGATCATGCCCATGTGCCTGTGAATCTTGCGGCGCAGGCGGCAACGGTCTTCCGTGCGGCTTCCCAGTTCCGCCTTGAACCTTACACCGGCGTGACCGAAGTCCTGACCATGATGAAAAAGCGTTACCATCTGGGGGCGGTTTCAGACGGACAGAGCCTGTGGGCGCGTCCGGAGCTGCGTATGGCGGGACTTGAGAAGTTCTTTGAGTTTGTCATTGTTTCAGGCGATCACGGATTCCGCAAACCGGATAAAAGAATGTTCACCATGGCGCTGGAAAAATTTCATATTACTCCCGCAGAAACCGTCTATGTGGGCAACGATATGTACCGGGATGTCTACGGTGCCAAAAATGCCGGGATCAAGAGCATCTTTTTCAAATCCAATCAAGGGGAACACAGCTTTTGCGGTGCTGAACCTGATTATATCATCTACAACTTCAATGAACTCCCCCGGGCGGTGGAGTTTCTGGAAACACACTCCTGAAAAATCATGCACTACACCAAGGTTATAGAAGGCGTTTTTCTCAGCCGCCCCAACCGTTTTATTGCTGAAGTTGAAATCAACGGCGCTGTTGAACGCGTCCATGTGAAAAACACCGGACGCTGCCGGGAACTCCTTGTTCCGGGATGCCGCTGCAGCCTGAGCGACTCCGGAAATCCTGAACGCAAGACCCGTTACGATTTGATTGCCGTCCAAAAAGGTGAGCTTCTTATCAACATGGACTCCCAGGTGGTGAATACCCTTGTGGAAGAGTATCTGAAAAAAGGAACTCTTTTTTCAAAAGATGCCCTGATCCGCCGCGAGGTGACCTACGGTAAATCCCGCTTTGATTTTTACATTGAAGATGGAGCGCGGAAAATTTTTCTTGAGGTCAAAGGGGTGACTCTGGAAAATAGCGGTGTCGCCGCATTTCCTGATGCCCCCACAGAGCGGGGCGTCAAACATTTGAAAGAACTTTGTGCCGCTTTGAAAGAGGGCTTTGAGTCTTATGTTTTTTTTGTGATCCAGATGAAAGGCGTCAGAGTTTTCACTCCGAATGATGTGACCCATCCGGCTTTCGGCGAAACCCTGAGGTTTGCCGCGGGGCAGGGAGTGAAGATCATCGCCATGGATTGTCAGGTAACACCCGATTCCTTGTGGATCGATGCTCCCGTGGAGATCAAACTGTAAAATAATTGGTAACAAATTCAGCAAAAAAGAATTTGAATTTTTTATAACACGGTGCTAAATTAAAAAGGTTATTATTTCATTTTGACAGAAAAAATATAAGAGGAGGGGGACTTATGAAACCCAGATTCACCTTGATTGAGCTCCTTGTTGTTATAGCCATTATTGCCATCCTCGCTGCTATGCTGCTGCCCGCTTTGAATAAGGCACGGGACAAAGCAAAAGAAAGTTCCTGTCTCAGTAATCTCAAACAGCACGGTTCTGTCCTCGGACTTTATGCCGATGATAACAAAGATTATATTCCTCAGGGAAAAAACAGCACCTTATCCTCTCCTTTTGGAGGACTGTGCACATCGACCAACTGGGGATGGTACGTCTATACGGCGCCTTACTTCGGCGGTCGTGCGAACGGTTTCAACACCATTGAAGCACCTGTCCCCAAAGTGTACTATTGTCCGGCGGAAGACGGCAAAGTTGTGACGATTGCCTACTGTCCTCCCTGGAACGTTGCTTATGACGCGCCTGCCTCAGGGATCTATCTTTGGGGCAAACTTTCAAGGGTCAAGACGCCTTCCAAAAAAGTGTGGTTGATGGAAGCGATCCGTCCCCAGTGGTTCAATCCGAATGACAGGAATCAGTACGGTTCAGATCATTATGACGGCAATCGCACGATGGCAGTCTTTTTTGATGGTCATTCAACAGCTCAGATGACTAATTTTCTCTGGGATCAAAGATTTTCCTATCTGGACGGATATTTCTGATAAAAAACTGAAATTTATATATCATCAAAATATAAAGGTTCCCTTAATGAAAAAATCACTCTGTCTTTTTTTGTTTTCTCTCTTGCCGCTTTGCGGCGGGGAATTTCTCCGCAACGGCGGTTTTGAAAAGCCGGGATTTCCTGATTTCAGGTTCCGCAGGATTTCCAAATCCCCTCTGTGCCAAGTGGAAAGGAGTTCCGTCAAGGTAAAAAGCGGCAGCTGGTCTTTGCGTTCATTTTCAGCCGACCCAAAAATCGGACCCGCTGTGGAAATGCCCCGTTTGCTCACGGTGCCCGGGAAAAAATACAGATTCCGCTTTGCTTTTTTTGTGGCTTCCCGTGAAGAGGGAGCCAGAATTTCTGCCCGTTTCGCCTTTGTAAATAAATCCGGCAAGGTGATCCGCTATATGTTCCCGGTTTTCAAAAGCACTCCGGGGGAGTGGCATACGCCGGAAGTGGCCTTCTTCCCCCCTGTTGACAGTGTATTCACCGGTATCACAGTGTGGCTCAACGGCAGACAAACGGTCTATCTTGACGATTTCTCCCTTACGACCATTGAGGAAAAAGAAGTGCCCAATATCCGTGCCGGTGCTCTTTCTCTCCAGGAGAATTCCGAGTGCACCATCTGGAAAGAGGCCCCCTACCTCAAGGTTCCCGCCTCAGGTGTCCCCTCCGGTTTGAAAAAAGGCGGCACCGTCACCCTTTCGGCGGCAGCCAATGAATCTGAACCTTTTCAGATCGTTGTTTCACCGAAAAAAGATCTCGCCGATGTTACCTTGTCTTTTTCTGCTCTCAAAGGAAAAAATCATCAGCTGCCCGCTTCCGTTTTCAGCTGGAAGAAAGTGGGTTTCATCAATTTGAAAAATCCCGATAATCCCGCCATGAAAGGACTCAACGCCGATCCGCTTTTCCCTGAGGTGCGTTCTGCCGCTGTTAAGGGGCAGAACCTGCCCTTTTTTGTACGGGTCAATGTGCCTCCCCACACCCCTGCGGGTATTTATACGGGCGAGTTTCAACTTCTCAACGGGACCCGCAGTCTGGGGCGTTTTGGTTTGAAACTCAGAGTCTTTGACTTTGAATTGCCTCAAATCCCCCATTTGAAAACCTATTTTTACGCCCGTCCGTTTCCGGCATACAATATGTGGGATAAACGCCCCTCTCTCCGGAAAGCGGAAAATTTCCATAAGATCATGCATGAACACCGCATAACTGGCAATCAGGCACTTTTTCCGCCCAATCCCAAGTGGCACATCAAAGACGGCAAACTGACCATCACCGACTGGAGCGCTTTTGACAAAGAGGTGGAAAGGCGTCACAAACTTTACGGTCAAACCAATTTTGCCGTTCCGACATGGACGACAAAGGGGTTCAGCGGCGGCTGGGCATATACAGGAGGCTCCGGAGACAAACCCGGAAAAAGTCCCTACGGTCCCTTCAATCTCGTTTCTCCCGAAGGGCTCAAATACGCCGGCCAGTACGCTGCTGAATTTTCAAAACATGTGGAAAAAAAGTTT
>JAGBWB010000003.1 GCA_017629975.1 Lentisphaeria bacterium | reverse complement strand
GGCTGGGTCGCCGAAGAGGCGCTGGCGATCGCCGTTTTCTGCGCCTTGAAACACACATGGGACTTTGCCGCAGGCGTCATTGAAGCGGTCAACATCACAGGGGACAGCGATTCCACAGGCGCCATTGCAGGCAACATTCTGGGTGTCCTCAACGGCGAAAAAAAGATTCCTCAGAACTGGATGAAAAACCTGCGGGAATACGCCCTTGTCAGCAGCATGGCTGATGACCTCAGTTGCGGCATAGAAAAAACGCCTTACGGCTATGCCACCCCGGAATGGGAGAAAAAGTACCCCGGATATTGAAATATCTCAATCTTTTAAGGGGAGAGAAAGATGAAATGTTTCTCTCCCTTTTTTTCATCAGATGTTGAGCAGTCTTTTGGCGTTGAGCCGGGCGATTTTTTCAAAAACCTCTTCTGAGATCCTGCCGGAGTTTCTCAGTTCAAGGAGGAATCCTGCAAGGGGGAGTTCCTGAGTGGCGTAGCAGATGTCGGTTCCGAAGCAGAGCCGGTCCTGAAATTCGGTGAGGAATTTTACCGCATAATCCACATCACGGTGGAGCGCATTATAGCCGCTGCCCGCGGAAAGGTCGCCCCACAAGTTGGGGTAACGGCGGAAGAGTTTGGGCACAACACCCTCCTCTTTGACGGGATATGAGGGGTATCCGCTGTGGTCGCCTGCCGTTTCAAGAATGCCGATCTCGCTCCAGAAAGCAGGACCGTGTCCCAGCAGGATCAATTTGGGGAATTTCCGCAGCACGAACTCCAGCTGGGGCAGTCCGGGGTCATCTACAAGTCCGTAAAAGTATCCGACACGGCTTGTGTCGTCAAAGATCACCGGCAGTCCCGCCGCCTCAAACTGGCGGAACATGTTCAAGACACGCTCGTCCCTGAAATACATGTTGGGCATAAATTCCCCCACTCCCAGACAGCCGTGTTCTTTGAACCAGTTGATCCACACCGAAAAATCAGAGGAGGAACAGTTTTCAATCCCCCGGGGGTCAATGTTGAAAAAAGGGACGAAACGGTCAGGATAGCGGCGGCATATTTCCATCACCTCCTGATTGGATTGGGGCAGATAGACTTCAGGTCCGATCAAGGGGAGCAGCACCCCCTTTTCGATCCCCAGTTCATCATAACGCCTCAAGACCTCTTCCGCCTTGCAGAAAGTGATGTGTCCATCCTGCGGCGGAGAGTCAAACAAATAAGCGTGAGCGTGGATATCAATAAACATGGTGTTTTTCCTTACAATCAGTTATTCAAAGCGAATTTTGGCAAAGTCTCCCCGGCAAGCCACTCTCTGAGAAGTTCCAGGGTGTTGTGCCACTCTTTTTTAACGATATATTCATTTTCAGTATGTTCTTCGTGGTATCCGCATGAAAGATTCACTCCGCAGATATCACGGCACAGGTGAACGATATCCGTCCCCCTTAAGCGATCGGGTTCGGTAAAGGCGGTCATGGAGTTGACATAAGTCCGGAACGCATCTGTTCCCACCTTATAGCATTTGAAATCCTCTTTTCCGCAGCGGTCGATCTGGATCATAAACTGAAAGTCACGATTGATCTCATCAAACATTTCCGGGAATTGATCTCTCATGAATTTTGCGCCGAAAGAGCCCGGCTCTTCCCCGTCGGTCACAAGCACTCCGTGACCCGACTCCCGGAGCAGCCAGAGCATGGCGCAGCCGGCACGGTCATCGGCGCCGAGGATGCCTCCCGGGTTGCGAAGCGTTTCGCCGTCATCTTCAAGGGCAACTTTAATATCCGGATCCCCCACAGTGTCGGCGTGGGCAATCAGCAGGACCTTGTTTTTCCGTGTTCCGGGGAAATAAACAAACCCCTCATTTCCGTTCCCCGCCTTTCTCACGAATCCCGGCAGGGCAGCAAAGCGTTCAAGTACAGTCTCAGCACGGTGCGGAAGCAAGAGAAAATCTTTCAGTACGGCACAATCTGATTCATAACTCTTCATAAGCATGTTTTTCTTCACTTTCTTTCAAATACGGCGTTTTAATATACCACAGGAGTATATTTTTTACAAATACTCTTTTTCAAGAATTGTTTTTCCCGCATTCCGGGTGTATATTAAGAGTTTGACATTCACTTGACTTTTAAGGAACAACATGAGCGATATTCAGGACTTCAGGGATCTCGGACTTTCAGAAGAGATGCTTTCAGCATTGGAACTCAAGGGCTTTAAAAATCCCTCCCCCATTCAGGCTTTGACCATCCCCAAACTTCTTTCAGGCGACAAAGACCTGATCGGACAGGCACAGACGGGTACCGGAAAAACGGCCGCTTTCGGCATTCCCATTATCGAAAATGCGGAAAACAACTGCAAAAAGCCTCAAGCGCTGATCCTTGCCCCCACCCGGGAGCTTTCCATGCAGATCGCTGAAGAGATCAACTCCTTCAAAGGCTCAAGAAAACTGCGGATCGCCTCCTTTTACGGCGGTCAGAATATTGAAGTCCAGCTGAAGCTCCTCAAAGAGGGGAACATGGACATCGTCATCGACACTCCGGGACGAATCATCGACCTTTATGAGCGGGGCGT
>JAGBWB010000068.1 GCA_017629975.1 Lentisphaeria bacterium | reverse complement strand
TTTGCACAGCGTTATCCTGATTTAATTCAGAGGATGACAGAGGGAAAACATGAAGTTGCGTCGCATGGTATGAATCATTCGGCTTTTGAAATTGCTCATTTGCGCGAATCTAAAAATATATTGGAAAGCATTTCAGGCCAGAGCGTCACCGGTTTCAGGATGGCGCGTTTGGCAAAAGTTGATAAAAAAGAAATCAATGATGCAGGCTTTGTTTATGAATCTTCGTTGAATCCCATATGGCTGCCTGGACATTATTGCAATTTGCGTTCGCCGCTGCTGCCATTTCGTGAACAGTGCGGTTTGTGGCAATTTCCTGTTTCGGCGGTGCCGGGTGTCAGATTTCCTTTATTCTGGCTTTCATTTAAGAATTTTCCGCTGTTTTCCTATAAAATGTCAAGTATGATTGCTGTCTGGATGACAGGATATTATAATATGTATTCCCATCCGTGGGAATATAATTCGCGTGCGGCGGAGAAACAATGGCAGATACCGGCTTTTGTCGTGCGTCATGCCGGGGAAAAGCAGGTGGAGCGATTGAGAAAACTGATCCGTTTTCTGTCAAAACATGGTGATTTTGTAACATTTACGGAGTATCTTGCCGCTGCGGACTGAGGATAACGTCCGGAAATTTGTGCACTTTTCTTTTGGATTGATCATAGAAAATTGCAGATAATGCCGAAACATATCCTGATTTTATCCAGTGACGGAAAGAACATCTGATGACAGGCATCATTTCCTGGTGTCCATGATTTGGGGATGCCAGGGTGTGTTTATTTCAGCGCAAAGAGTTTGATCTTGCAGCTGTCAAATTTACACTTGCAACCACTTACAACCGGCATCCTATCTCTGAAAAGTAACTGTGGCGGCTGGAAATCAAAGGAGTGTCACAAAAACTTCTGTTTGCGGCAGCTCCTTTTGAATCGGTTCAAGGTGTCCGCACAGGTTTCTTCTTGGTGACGAGTGCGTGGAAGAGGGGATAGATCAGGCCATCTTTTGAAAGGCGCACCGTCACTTCTGCACATGCCGGATCAAGGGGAAATTTGCAGATACCGTCAGCGTCAAGAAGCGCATTCTGCTTTTTCCCATTGATAGAAATGGTAAATTTACGGGTTTCTGTGACATCTCCGAAAACCACCAGCTCTTCACCTCCTTTGAGTCTGACCTCAAAAAAACCATTGGGGAAGACCCTGTTCCCTGCCCAGCGGCCGGGAAGTCCATGCTGCACCACAGAATGGGAGCCGTGCATGTAACGGTAGATCCGGTGATCGTCATACAATCCGCCGACGATCACGCCGTCAACGTGATCTTTGAGAAACTGTTTCCGCGCTGCCATTTCTGCGGCGTACTCCTGAGGCAACGCCTGACAGATGGCGGCAAGAGGCTCAACGCAGATCTCTTCAATGGGACGGCGGTATTCCCGGAGACGGTGTTCAAGTCCGTTGATGAATTCGCGCTCAAGGATCTCCACCTTATGTCCAGCAAGGCGGTCGTATTCGGCAAGGCTTGCGGCGACCTGTTCTCTGAGGGCCGAACCGTCGCTGCTGCCGGACTCCATATCGTCAAAGTAGGCAGCCGCGCAGCGAACCATTTCACGGACGCATCTGGTGATAACAACCGCATTCTGCCACAATCTCAGGCGGTAGTCCTCTTCCGGCAGATGCAGAGAGCGGCAAAGCTCCAATCCCCGGTCGGCACAGGCGACAGCCTCATCTTTTTCTCTGAGGGCAAAGGCTCTTCCCGGAGCAGGGCGGTCGGTGAGAATGGACCAGATATCTTTGCCGTTTTCAAGGGAAACCCCCTTGCGGAACAGAGAAAAAACAAAGGCGGATTTCAGATATTTCATGGAATAGTTTCCGTGAAAAAGCACCTGTTTGTCAATGAAGTAGGTCTTTGTGACCATCTCCCACCCCAGTTTGTCAAGTTCAATAAGCTCCTGACGGATGGCGGCGGGATAATGTTTTTCGTACCACTCCCTGCGTATTTCATCTGCGGTGATTTCAGGATCTTCCATGGCGCGGGCGTAGGCGTAGTAGTTCAGCTCGTAAAGATCAAAGATACAGTTGCCCCGGCGGTCAATACGGATCACAAAGCGGTCAACGCCTGCCTGCTGTGCTTCGCGGACATAGCGCACAATGTTGTGAACGTGTTCAAAGGGCATATTGCCCTGACCCATGAATTCGCCGACACTTTCGCATTCAGCGGAAAGGGTGAATGAGGGATCGGGACGCAGAAAAGGATTGCTTCCCAGAAAAGGATCAAAGTCATAAGGGGTGATCTTTGTCTCAATTTCAAATTTGTATTTCCCGGCAACTTTTGCGGCTCCGGCAAGGATATCTTCATAGTCTTTGGAAATGGAACCGAATGAACGCATGACAAAACGCTTGCCCCGCTCTTCAAGGGCACTTGCGAAGATGGAAATGATAAAGCGCACCACCTCAACAGGAGGATATTTTTCAGCGTTGGAGTTGTGTATGGCAGAGTAATCCGCCTCTGTCAGAGTCAGCACGAGTCCGTCAAGTCCGGGGATCTCGGTAAAAACCTTATCCAGTTTGTAACGGATCAGAGAGGCAAATGTTTCGCTGAGAAGATCAAATTCACCGTTTTCATCCAGCAAACCGGGGAGATCCTCAAGCAATCCCGGAGGAATCATCACTTCCCGGTGGAAATAATAGACCTCTTTACCGGCTTCATGGGAAAGTCTGATGATCTCTTTCATCACTTCCTGAGTTTCAGCTACCTTTTTCTGATCCCAGTTGGCATGGGCGTGGGGAAACTCCCGGTAGTCGATGAGTCCGTCCAAACCGCCGTAGGGGGTATGGCACTGACCGCAGATTTCAAAACTGTCAACATGATAGACTTCAGACTTGTCAATAAGCTGACGGATGTACTCAACATTCAAAGGTGTCGGGTGCATCAAACTCCAGGAGATTTCACTTTTTTTCATATTCTGACCGCATCCAATATTTTCTGATATTCCGGAGAACCGGGGCAAGAGGCATATTTCATCCACCCATCGGGAAATCTTTTGTTATCAAGAGAGATCAATCTTGAAAAATCCGGTTCGCACAAGCTGAGGATATTCCCCTCAAAAGAACGCTCTGCGTATGCTTTGATGATGGTACCGAAACTGGGGTTGGTTCTTGACGCAACTTTGATGCCGTCTACAAGATCCTCGTAGAGATCCACCTCTTCCGGTCTGATCCATGTGGAGTCGGCGAGGATAAACTCCTGATTGGCTTTTTTTCCGTAGCGCTCCCAGCAGATGCCCTGAAAATTCCAGCAGCTCTGAGCATGATCAAGTTCTGCTTCATGTGCCACAAGATTGTCGTGGAATGTGTGTGCCGGACAGTTGCTCAAGCAACCGCTGTTGGCAAGCAGATAGAGTTTTTTGCCGGGGAGTCTGAGCTTTTTAACGGCTTCAGGATCCCGGTTCAAAGAACGGCTGACATAGAATCCGTCAAAGTAGTCGCTGACATAGCTCATGGCTTGAGCCGATGCGATGTTCATGTTGACAGAGGCGCGGACCTCAAGTTCAGGAAACTGCTTTTTGCAGAGCCGCGCCGCAAACAAAGAGGTGGTGGTGATGCCGCTCAAATTGAATTTTTCAGTCAGAAACGCCAGCATTGACTCAAGTGTTTCAGCAAACTTCTTTGAAAGTGCCTCTTTGCCGTAACAGTTGGCGTTCAGGAGCAGATGGAGTTTTACCCCCATGTTCCGCAGCTGAAGCAGTTCCTTTTCCATCAGATACTGATCTGCTTCATAGCGGATCGAGACGCCCCGGCCGTCAGGTATGCCGAACCAGGGGAAATAGACTTCGCTGACAGCATCGCGGTAGGTTTCGATCACCTCCACGATGCTGTAACGTTCAGGCAGCTGATAGCCCACAGAAAGCTGGAGTTTCCCTGCCATTTTATCAGTCGATCAGGGGGTTGTAGGTTTTGGCTTCTTTCTGAGCCTGTTCCTGTTTTTCAACATCCTCTTTCTTGGCGGTGCCGTAGTTGTCAACGACACGGTATTTTTCGTAAACATTGTGAGGTTCGACCTGACCTTTGTCGGCGTAGGTCTCTTTGACCTCCTGAGTCATTTCCCAGGGCTTGGAGTGGTCAATGTCATCCCAGACCTTGTGTGTACGGAACTTGGAGCCGAATTTATTTTTGAGAATGCCTTTTTCTTCCAGATGGATCATACAGGCGCGCATACAGCCGGAGGCACCTTCAATGGCGCGGCCGTAACCGTATTTGCGGGGGTAGTCGCCCTCAAAGGGATTGCGCTGTCCGTCGCAGCCGCCGTGGATGCCCCGCTCGCAGAGCATGGGTTCCAGTTTTCCCCATTCGACTTCGTGTCCGGCAACGGTGGTTTTGACGGTTTCAGTTTTGCTGATAGCCTGAGAGGTACAGTTGTGGGCGCAGAGTTTGCAGCGGTCACAGATCTTGCCCTCAAAGATAGGATCGCCTTCCAGTTCTGCTTCAGTGAGCAGCACCACAAAGCGCTGACGGGGACCGTATTCAGGAGTCAGGAGCAGTTTGCTCCAGCCGATTTCACCCAGACCTGCCATGTAGGCGCATAATCTGAAGTGGAGCAGCACATCGGGGTAGGGGAGTCCTTCAGCCACAGGACGGCTCCAGCCTTCGCGGAAATTTCCGGTCACAGGGTTGATGGCTTCTCCGCCGTTGCTGTTCATGATGGGCAGAGTTTCGTAGCCTTTGTCTTCAAGATAGCGGGTCAGGTTCCACAGCACCATGGGGCCGTAGACCTGATTCATGCCGGCGTAACCCATGGAGGGATAGGCTGAGAAAAGCGTTCCCTCTTCAATACCGCGGAAGATACCCCGGGCAATGCGGAACCCGAGAACGATCATTGATTTGGCGCCGGGGAAGATATAGCGGGCATCATTTTGTTTCGGCGCTCCTTCAAAGCGGGACATGGGGGAAATACCCACCAGATCGGCCCCCAGTTCGCGGGCCTTTGCCTTGACTTCTGCGGCGGTGATTTTTTCAGGAACAAACATATTTTTCAAAGCTCCATGGTTGATTGTGGATCTGATAACTGTCTTCGTTATACAGTTACTTAATATAACGCCGGATCTTCAAAATGTCAAATTATTTTTAAAAACTTGAAAAAGAGTTGAAAAAGTGCTATATTTATCAAATGATCACTATAAAAGAGATAGCCCGTCTGGCGGGTGTTTCCGCGAAAACAGCGGAGCGGGCGCTTTCAGGAGCGACCAAGGACAAGCGGCGCGATGCCAGAGAGCGCGCCGACCGGGTGCGGCAGATCGCCGCCGCCCACGGTTACCGGCCGAGTGAACTTGCGCTGGCGCTCCGTCGCGGCTCCACCAGAAGTTTTGGCTTTCTGGTGGATGTGCTGACCGACCAGTTTCTGGCGGCGGCTGTTGAGACTGCCATGGATGAAGCATGGGGAAGGGGATACAAGATCTCTTTGCAGCTGGCGCGGTTTGACAGAGAACAGACTGCTGAGGCCATTGAGACGTTCCTGGCGTCGGGCGTTGAGGGGATCATCACCTCATGCGCTCCGGATCAGCTGCCGGGGGAAATCATGGAAAGCCTTGCCCGGAGAAATTACCCTTTCTTTACATTGTGCGGTCGCAGCGGATGGGATTTTTCTTCTGCGGCTCCTGACTATACTTACGCTCTGCCTCAGGCTGTGGAACATCTTGCTGCGAAAGGACACCGGAAAATCACTCTCTGCCTTTTTGCCGGGAAAGAACTTGACAATCTGGTGACAGAAAGGCTTTTTCTTGACAGCTGCGCTGCATCGGGAGTCGTGCCGGATTTCCGGATCCACAGTGAAAAAAAACAGGCAGCCCAGCTGGCTGATGAAAAACTTCCGGCGGTCATCCTTTACGGCAAATACTCCATGCGTATCTACCTTGACCGGTGCCGTGAAAAGGGATTCAAAAGCGATGTGATCGGGATCTACAATGAGTGGACCTTTGCCGCCGCACAGCCTTTTGATCTTTGCGGTATCATCCTTGAACAGGCGGAACCCTCTGTCAGGGGCGCGGTGAATCAGCTCCTTGAAGAGCTTGACGGAAAGCCTGCCGCGCACTTGAGATATACGGCAGCTTTTGTTCCGGAAGAGAAGATGCACTTCCTCAAAGTCGCCGACCTTGCCAACCAGCTCCTTTTTGAACAGCCCTGATCACACAAGAAAAGGCTCTTTGCCGTTCCGGTGGAGCATGATCTCATCAATGACAGCATTGCTGTTGCGATGGGTGAGGATGAACTCCACGATATCGGCGATATCTTCCGGCATGATCATTCCCTCCGGCGTCAAATCGGGACGGGTGACTTTGACCATATCGGTGTAGACTCCCCCAGGCGAGATGGCGTGAAAACGGATGTTTTCCTTATAATATTCAGAAGCCGCGCTTTTTGTCCAGCCGAGCAATGCATGTTTTGAGGCGCTGTAAACGCTTTGCATGGGGTATCCGGAATGTCCCGTGACTGACGCGATGTTGATAACAGTTGCACAGGAGGAACGTTTCAAAAAGGGCAGACTCTTCTGAGTGAGAAAAAAGGGTGTCCGGGAGTTGATCGCCATGATCCGGTCAAAGGTTTCAGGAGTCACCTCTTCAAAAGGTGTATTGGCGGCAGTGCCTGCGTTGTTGATGAGAACATCCACTCCTCCCCATTTTTCAACGGCGTTTTCAAGAGCCGCGGATAAAAATTCAAGATCGGTCAGATCGCCGGGGTATGCCAGACAGGAGGAGTGTTTTTCAACAAGAGTCTTTACCGTTTCAAGTTTTTCCGGATTGTTGGCTCCGAGTAAAATGAGTTTCATGCCGAGCGAGGCACACCTTGCGGCTATGGCGCTGCCGATGCCGCCGCCTGCGCCTGTGAGAAGAAGGATCTTGTCTTTCAGAGAGTTTTTCATTTTTTACGGCTTCTGCTTTACTGTTTTTTTACGGAGGGCATTTGAGGCAACTACTCCGGAAAGAACGAAAAGGGCGAGGATGTTAGGCAGCACCATCAGCTGGTTGAACATATCCTGAAGTTCCCAGACGAGATCATTTTTCATCATGGTTCCGGTAAAAACGGCTGCTGTCGCCAGAAGTGAATATATGACAGCAGCTTTTGATCCGAAAAGATACTGGAAATTGATCTTGCCGAAATAGTGCCAGCTCAGGATCGTGGAAAAAGCAAAGAAAAGCAGACAGACCGCCACAAAAATATTGCCTGCCGCAACTGTGGTGACCGACGCAATGGCGCACTGGACCAGATTTGTTTTGGTCAGTCCTGAAGAGGCGAGAAGTTCGGTGT
>JAGBWB010000067.1 GCA_017629975.1 Lentisphaeria bacterium | reverse complement strand
ATATGTCTTAATAATATACACCCGAAAGCTCAATAAAGCAATTCACTTTTTATATAAAAGGGCAAAAGAGCCTCAAAAAAATTTTTTTTAAGACAAAATTCCACCTTTCCCCGCAACTTCCCTTGAAAAACAAATTTTCAAGTGATACATTACCTGCGAATGTATTTTTTCATATCAAAACAAACACTACCTTGTAAAGGAATTTACCATGAAAATCACTTTTTTAGGCGGCGGCTCTCTGCGTCTTCTCCCCATCTTGCGCGGCATCTTTCAGGAAACCCCTGAAGTTCTGCAAGGGGGAGAGATCCGTCTTGCCGATCTCAGGACTGACCGCGCCGAAGCTGTGGCACGGATGACCATGGGGTGCCCCGAATACAAAAATGTGAATTGCAAAGTCTCGGTCTTTTCAGATATTGATGCCGCCCTTGAGGGGACTGATGTCCTCTATCTGACCATGGCGGCCGTCCGGGAACCTTCTGACACTCAGGCGCTGTTTCTGGGCAAAGAATACAATTACATCTCTTCGGATCAGCTTTCCATCAACGGAGCCTTTCTGGCGCTCCGGCTGGGCGGTCTTATGATGACTCTTGCCCGCAAGCTGGAAAAACTCAGCCCCAATGCCCTGATGCTGATTTTCCCCAATCCGGTTTCTGTTTACAGCTGTATGGTCAACAACTACACAAAGATCCGCGCTCTGGGGATCTGCGGCGGATTCAACAACCACCGCTGGGATCTTTCAAGAATGTGCGGCAGAGACTGCTTTGATCCCGCCTGGAACGTGGTTGCCGCAGGTGTCAACCACTGCTCCTTCATTCTGCGGGGCGAATACAAGGGTGAAGACCTCTACTCTTCTTTGCTCCCCCGGATCCTGACTGAAGATTGGAAATGTCCCGATAATCTCACCGGGAAGTCCACACCGATCCTGATGAGATACGCTCTGACCAGTCTTTGCAATCTCTTCCGCAAACACAAAACTCTTATTTTTTCCACCGAAAGCGACGGACTTGACCACGTTTTTGTGGAAAATGAACCCATTACAAAAGAGGTGCTGATCAGCAGAGTTACCCATACTGATCCGGAAATAAGAAGGATCCAGAGTCTGAAAGAGATAGAAGAGCGTTTCGCAAAATTCATCGGACTTTCACAAAATACGGACCAGATTCCCTGGAACGCTCCGGGCGAATACGCTTCTTTTATCAGCACCAATATCACTGATATCACCATTCCGATCCTCAAAGCTCTGGCGGGATTCGAGAAGATGCGGATCGTTGCCAGCCGCCCCAACTTCGGCGCCGTTGCCGGGATGCCCGACAACGCGGCTCTTGAATATACCATGGATATTTTCAAGGACACCATCACACCGGTGGAAAACCAGTATATCCCCTCCCCCTTCAAGGGACTTATCGCTTCACTTTCAGAGTTCCAGACTCTTCAGGCAGACGCCATCGCCCAACAGGATCCTGCACTCTTCGCCGCCGCCCTTGACGCCTACCCGGTCCACCGTCTGAGACCTGAGCGTAAAGAGTTTTTCAGGAAGATGTTTGAGATTTATTCAGACCTTGATCCAATGTGGAAAAAGTCACTGGACTATCTTCAGTAACTCCCCTCACCTGACTCAACTCATAAGGAAAAAGAGTGATGAAAAGAGTTCTTTTTGCAGCCGCAGCGGTGTTGTTCCCCCTCTCCGGTATACTTTGCGCCGCTGAATTTTTCGTTTCACCTGCGGGCAATGACTCCGGCAAGGGATCTTTGAAAGCTCCTTTCAGGACCATTCAAACGGGCGTCAACAAGCTGAAACCGGGGGATACCCTGACCATTCTCCCGGGACTCTACCGGGAGTCAGTCAAATGGCACTTTGACGGTGATCCTGCCAAAAGAACCACCGTCCGCGCTCAGATCCCGGGAACAGTTCTGATCCACGGCGACCGGGCTGTTACAGGCTTCAAAAGTCTCCCCGGCAAGAGCAACTGTTATGTACTCCCCTGCCCTCAATCCCCCCAGGGAGTCAATGAACTTGATACCCTGACCATGTATAAGAAAGATGATACCTTTCTCAATACGCCCCATGCTTCATACGGTGTCTGGAGCTATGACGAAAAAGAAAAGCTCCTTTACATCGCTACTTCAGACGGCAGAGCGCCGGAGATGCACGCCATCACTCTTTCAGAAAAGCCGGAGTTCGGTTTGTATATCCTCCCCCGGACAAAGATCCGCAAGGTCCGCAACGTGGTCATTGACGGATTGTGTGTCAGAGGTTTTTCAAGCAAAGGTTTTTCCGCCCATTCAAGTCTGTGGGGCATCGCCATCTGGAATGCAGAAAAGTGTCTGATCAGAAACTGTGTTTCATTTCTCAATGAAGGCGGCATCACCATGTACTACGCCGACGGAAGCCGGATCGAAAAGTGCCGCGCCTACGGAAACGGCACCCACAAACATGTTTCCGCCGGAAACATTGTCGTGTTTTACAGCCAAAACTGTGTCATTGACAATTGTATTTCTTTCAGCAGCGTCACTTACGGACTGCGCTTTTACGGAACCAATCACAAAAACACCATTTCAAATTCTGTCTCCGCCGGAGACAGCCGGGGGAGCATCTGGATCAAACCCGATGACAGAAGCAACAAACTCATCCAGTGTTTCACCTCCGGCATGGTCGCCTGCAACCAGAGCGCCCACTGTGTTTACAACGCCAACGACTATGACA
Organism: Lentisphaeria bacterium; assembly: GCA_017629975.1. Lineage (GTDB taxonomy): Bacteria > Verrucomicrobiota > Lentisphaeria > Victivallales > Victivallaceae > UBA1784. The sequence continues at coordinate 3,862 of JAGBWB010000067.1, read as the reverse complement.
AAAACGGCAAGGGAGGACCGACTTCACTTCTCCTGAAAAAGCGTCATGCAGTCACGTTCCCTGAGGACTTTGCCGATCCGTGGAACTTTGATCTGCGTCTTCAGAAAGGAAGTCAGTTCAAAAAAGGATTTGCCGGAACAAATGTCTGTTTCATCTCCCCTTCGGGCAATGATGCAAATGAGGGCAAATCGGTCAAAAGTCCGTGGAAGACTCTGAAAAACGTTCCTGAGGGAGCCACTGTCTATCTGCTCCCCGGAACTTATCCCGGCGGCATGATCCTTACTGCCGCCAATGTCACCGTCGCCGGAAGAGGTCATCACGCACCTGCCATCATCAAAGGGGGCAGATACGGCATCTGCGTCAAGGCTCCCGGAGCGGTCATCAAGCGTCTTCATTTCACCGGACAAAGCGAAAGTGCCATCGCCCTTGAAAGCGGCAGTACAGTCATTGAATGCGCCCGTTTTGCAACAGTGAAAAATGCGGTCACTTCTTCCGGAAGCGCCCGGATCGATATCACCCACTGCGCCTTTGCCGGTGATGTGAAAAATATTCTGCTGGGAGCCAACTGCAAAGGTTCCTTTACCCGCAACATCAGCAGTGTGACGCCGGCACAGCTTTATTCCTTTGACAACGTTTCCGCCAAAAGCTTTTCCCCTGCCGTTGACGGACTTCCTCATGGACCTTACTTCTTTCTCTATGCCCCCTCTGAAATAAAAGCGGACCATGTTAAAGCTCTTGTCAACAGCGCTTCAGCTGCGGCTATCCTCTGGAGCATGAACAACTCCCCCGCCGGAGCTCAGGTCACTGTATCTCCCGCAAAAGGCGGAAAAGCCATGACTTATACCGATTTCTCAAGAGATTGTTCTTTGCACACAGTCTCTTTGCCGGGACTGAAACCGGATACGGAATACACTTTCAGGATCTCCGCACGCCCCCGGATGAAATATGTGTTGAGCGGAGAAAGACTCCGGCAGAAATTTGATCCGGCAAAGTTGAAATATGTCACCACCGCCCCCATGAAGTTCCGGACTCCTGCCCGGGACCGCGCGCCCCGGACTTTGTATGTTTCTGTCACAGGAAACGACCTTGCAGACGGCAGCAGCCAAACACCTTTCCGCACTGTGTCCCGGGCGGCAATGGCGGCGGCACCGGGAGATACGGTGTTAATTGGCAAAGGGACCTACACGGAATCGGTCTTTGTTCCAGTGAGCGGTACCGCCGCAAAACCCATTACATTCAAGGCGGCCCCCGGCGTGGAAGTCTGGCTTGACGGGGCATCACGCAGATTCTGCCGTGCTTTCGTCCTTTTCGGGAAAGAACATCTTGTTTTTGACGGATTCCGTTTCAAAGGGTACGGTACAGCTTACCCCAATTCGTCAGGCATCTTCTTTGCCGCAAACAGTAAAAACATCAAGATCAGCCGCTGTTTCAGCGATGCCCGGGGCGGAGGTTATTCACCAGCTGTTCTCCACGCGAGAAATTCCGATGGGATCACCCTTACCCAGAGTGTAGTCATCGGCGGCATGGCAGCTCTTTCCATCGTTGACAGTTCAGATATAAAAATCGTCAACAATGTTTTCAAAAAGGCTGCCATCTGGACTCTTGCCATTTTCTGCGATGCCCGGAAAAAAAGTGTCCTTTTTGCCAACAATATTGTGACCGGCAACTCCCGGGCAAAAACCTTTCAGGCTCCTCTGAAATTTTCTTCTCTGGCGAATCTCACTGAGAAAAACAACCTTTACTTCATGCGATTCCCCAGAAACCTGCGGAAGATTGCAGAGTTCATGTCACCTCAAGGGAAATTGGTTCAGCTGACTCTGGATGAGTTTTACAAATCAGCAAAGTACGATGGAAAATCTTTCTTTGCCGATCCTGAGATCCCGGTACTTTCCAATCAGCTCTGCTGGCGCGACGCAGCAGAGAGAAGTGCTTTTCTGAAAAAAGGCATGTCGCACCAGCGTCACAACAACAATGTGGAAAACGGCAGAAATCCGGCGGATATCACCATGTTCCGCCACTGGAATTTCGGAGACTTTTTCAACCAAAAACTCTTTGCAGAAAAAAAAATCGGACTTGATCCGGCACTTTTCAGCGATATGGTTGTCAAGGCGCGTCCCGGATACGAGAAGAGGTGATTTGACTTTTTGCGCTTCAGGTGGTACATTATACCTATGATGGATCCATTTATCAAAACATTCACCGCATCCCAGATACGCGGCGCTCTCATCGGCAGCGCCGTGTGTTCCCCTCTGGTCTCTTTTCTGACCAATCTGCGCTGCCAGAGCCTGACGCTGCCCCGGGCCGTCACTGACGGCGTCCTCACCACAGTCATCATCGCTCTGGTCGTTGCGTGGGGAGCGGATTTTGTCTTCCGTGCCGGGATGCGGAAAAATCCCTGGTTCCGCCTTGAGGATCACCCCTTAGGGGAAGCAGGGGGCGTCATCATGGAGCTGCTGCCGAAATCTTTCACCTGTATCGGCATTATCTTTGCACTGGCAGGGGGAGCGCTCTGTGCGTTCCTGCTTTATCTGATCTACACCGTTGCGGGGATCGAAACTCTCGCTTTCGGAACATTTGTCATCTTCAAACTGCTCTATCCGGCACTGGTGGGAGCAGTCACAGCGCGATATGCGGCTTTGAACAACTTCCGATTCCGCTGAACAAGGAGTTTTTCCATTACTATGCAGAATACGCCCAAATCTCTCCGGCTCCAGATCGCCATTGCCGGAAGAGTCAATTCAGGTAAATCCACTCTTCTGAACAAACTTGCCGCTCAGGAGATCTCCATCACCTCTCCCCTCCCCGGCACCACCACAGATGTGGTTGAAAAAGCCATGGAACTGCGCCCTCTGGGGCCAGTTCTCTTTCTGGATACAGCCGGTCTTGCAGATGACACAGAGCTGGGCTCCGCCCGGATGGAACGGAGTCTGAAAGCTCTGGACAGAGCAGATATCCTGCTGCTTATGACCACTGCGGGCGTTTGGGGTGAAACGGAAGAAAAACTCCTTGCCCTCGCCGGGGAACGCAAGCTCCCGGTGATCCCTGTCATCAATAAAAGCGATGAAAAGTCCCCTGAAGAAGATTTTCTCGCCATGCTTGAGGAAAAGTGCGGCGGCAAGGCTGTTTCTGTCAGCGCCTCTGCAATGACTCAGGAACAGCTTCTTGAACTCCTGAAAGTTCAATTGATCGCCCATGTGCCTGAGGAGTTCGTCACGCCGCCCCCCATGGTGGGTGATCTCATCACTTCCGGGGATACAGTTGTTCTTATCGTCCCCATTGACATTCAGGCGCCCAAAGGGAGACTCATTCTGCCTCAGGTGCAGGCCCTCAGAGAGATCCTGGATGCCAACTGCACGGCTGTTGTGTGCAAAACTTCTGATTACAGATCCACTCTTGAAAACATGAAAACACCTCCGGCGCTGGTGATCTGCGATTCTCAGGTGGTGGATATCATGGTTCAGGAGACACCTGCGGAGATCCCCTGTACCACCTTTTCGATCCTTCTTTCCCGGATCAAAGGAGATCTTGAAATGTTCCGCCGCGGCGCAGAGGCAGTGAAAACCTTAAAACCGGGAGACCGGGTGCTGATTGCCGAGGGATGCACTCACCATGCAAGCGATGATGATATAGGCCGGGTCAAGATTCCCCGGATGCTGGAAAAAAAAGCAGATGGCAAACTTGAGTTCACCATCTGTTCAGGTCATGATTTTCCCGCCGACCTTGCGGAATACAAACTTATGCTCCACTGCGGAGGCTGTATGCTCAACCGCCGTGAAGTTCTGCGCCGCCTTGAACTTGCCGCAGCAGCAGGAGTTCCCGTTGTCAACTACGGCATGGCGATCAGCTGCTGCAAAGGAGTCCT
>JAGBWB010000066.1 GCA_017629975.1 Lentisphaeria bacterium | reverse complement strand
GCCTTGTTCCAGACTTTGAGACGCTCTTCAAGGATTTTCCGGCGGGGGGCGTTGTTTTCAGCCCAGGGGCCCTGAACTGCGCACATGATAAGCAGATTGTCGGGGAGTTTTCTTTTGGGGACTTCAGTGTAATGGGCATAGCTCATGGCGGTCACATAGCCGGGGAGACCGGCTTTTTTGATCCGCTCTGCCATGTCAAAGGCGAGATCCCAGACCAGATCCGCTTCGGAGTGCTTCTTGACGAAAGCGCGGCAGTTTTTGCAGAGACAGGGGCGGAAGTGATCTTTGGGCATCACATTGAAAAAGCCTTTCTGCAGGCAGCTGGGGTCCCATCCTTTGAGGTTGCGGGACTTGGGAGGAAGATTTTTCAGAAAAGCGACAGCATCCTGAAAAAGGACGTTCCGGAATCCGGGATCGGTATAGCAGAGGTTTCCGTAATAGGGGGAACCGGGATCAAGCATCCGTCTGCCGTTGTGATCCATGGCAAAAAATTCAGGATTGGTCTTTCCGAAGCGTTCCACGAATTTCAGCCGTTCAAGGCTGTGGCAGTTGGGGACGTAGAAACTTTCAGTGCGGTAGACCAGATTGAGCCATGCTTCACCAAAGCGGTGGCTCATGGGATTGCCGGGGAACCAGTTCGCCCAGCCCCCCACAAGAAAACGGCGCCGGGGCTTGTCGGGGCGGTCAAAAATATTGAGCTCGGGAAGAACCAGATTTTTCTGCCGGGGAATGACTTCACCCAGTTCACCGGGAAAATAGAATGCCATGCCGCCGAAGCGTTCCATGAATTCCAGCGCACCGTTGAGGGTGCCGCGCTCAAAGAAAAGAGCCCATCCGAAAGCGCGGGCAGGATCGGTTTTGGGATCATCAAGACCTGCGATGATAATGTTTTTACCCACGCTCTTGATGATGAATCCGTCACGGGGGAGTTTTTTGACATCGATCCCGGCTTTCCGGGCTTCGGCACTGTTGCCCATGATGACAGCAGTTTTTTTGCCGGTGGGGGCAGTGACCACAGGAACGGCAGCGCCGAAAGCCTGAGAAAATTTCTCAGCCATCATTTTGCCCGCATAACGGGCAGAGGGGGAGGCATCGGCAGGAACCACGATCTCCATCTGGACTTTGCCGTTGACGCAAAGGGGATGGATCGCTTTTTTACCGATCTTGATGACCCGCGGGGGCGGTTCGGAAATGATCCGGGTGATTTCCGCGGGAACCGGAACTGCTCCGCAATACGGAATGAATGCGGCAGCAGCCAACAAAGTTAAAAAGGTGTGTTTGATCATAAATACTTTATTCCTTAATAGTGTTAACGATCATCGATCATAGTGTATTTTGCGTAACATTCGGCAGGAACTCTGCTTGCCACATGTCCGTCATAGAAAAGCCAGTTGGCACTGTTGTTGTGATGGAACGCAACGCGGTTGCCTTCCAGACTTGCAGTGGAAGTGAAAGGCCAGCTGTTGGTACTGATCGTTACATAGTTGCGATTGGGAGCGTAACTGTCGGCAAGAATGAAGATCCTGGATATGTTTTTGGGACCTGTGATTTTGTTCAGCACAAAGAGCCTCTTTGTATCGGCGTAGAGGGCGCTGCTGGTATTGGCGTAGTAATTTTGGCCGTAGCTGTACCATCTGACTCCCACGTCATTCCAGTTGATCCGCCAGGTGTCAGAGGGGCAGTAGACGACCTTGGGAACAGGTTTTGCAATCACTTCATCTTTGTTTTTCATGGGCAGTCCCATGTAGGGACCGATGTGGTGCCAGAGTTTCATCTGATGGACCCAGCCGGGCATCCAGTCCTGATTGCCGTCTGCATACGCGATGATACCTAACCCGGTTTGTTTAAGATTGTTCTGACATGAACTCATCCTTGCTCTTTCCCGTGCCTGCTGCAAAGCAGGCAGCAGCATAGCGGCGAGAATGGCAATAATGGCAATCACGACCAGCAGTTCAATCAGGGTAAATATTGATTTTTGAGTTTCTTTTTTCATTTTTTTACTCTCCATTGATTACTTGGCAGGGAGTTCCTCAAGGGTGATGTCATCGAACCAGACAGTACCTGTGGCGTTGAAGATGCTCAGGCGTGTATATGGAGTGACTTTCTTGCCTGTGACAGTTGTGCCGGTGGTGGGAGAGGTTTTGAACTCAAAACTCTGACGCACCCATTTGCCGGAGCTGCCAATCAGGTGATTGGCGGGATACCAGTTGTTGCCTGAGTCAAAGAAATTGAAGACCACTCCGCCGCCCTTTTTAATGGGAAGCACATTTTCATACCAGATATACCCTGAGAGACGGTATCTGGTGTTGGCTTTCAGCTGGGGCAGATACTGGCAGATGTGCATGAAAGCAGAACCTTTCTCATTGCTGATCCTGAGAGAGGGGGGCGCTGTGAAAAAGCGGGTGTTGTCAAGAGCCCACTTCTGGGTGGGGGCGAGTTTGTTGCCAGCCCACCATTTTCCGAAAAATCTGCCTTTGGGTTTTGCGGAAAAGTCTCCGTTGCTGAAAAGATTGTTCTTGGGGGCCTCTTTCTCAAGGATCATGGTTCCGAAGTTTTCAAGGTCGTGGAACCCTCTGACAAAAGGACTCCAGGTGTAGAGCGTAAAGTGACCTGAACCGTTGGAAAGGATACGGTTCCGTGAAAAGTTTACAGGGAATCCTTTTTTGTCATAGTTTCCAAGACTCTTTTTGGGCAGAGTCACCACAGCTTTGTAACCTTTGGCATTCCGGCTGAAGAGAGCTTTTGCTCCGGAGTTCCATTTTTTGTCGCCCCTGGACTTGTTGCCCTGAAGAACCATCTTCTGATCAAAGATGCTGCCTTCCACATTGATGATGATCTGATAATAGTTTTTGCGGTCGCCTGTGGGATTGAGGAAGAGCTCCACACCGGCATCACGCCAGATATCACTCCCGTCATGGGGACGCTTCACAGCGATCTGTTCTTTGAGCATAGGCTCTTCGCAGTCAAAGGTGAAGATAAAATTATCCTTATCCTCAGCGATGGAAACCACTGTGCTGACAGGAGCTTTTGTTGCCTTTTCCTTGCTGGGGCGGACGAAAGGACGCAAACAGGCGGGGCGCGTCTTGGAACAGGAGAATTTTTTTGCCGCGTCGGTTCTTTCAAAGTAGGCGGCGCGGGCTTCGGTGAGAGCATCCAGCCATTCTGAACGGAAGAGTTTGAGTCTTGCAAGGGATTTTTTGTCACCTCTGACCAGTTTTTCTGCTTCGTCAAAGGCTTTCTTCACTTCATTGATTCGTTTTGCATCATAGATCTTGTGCCACAGATCGTAGTCCGAGGGCGGCACCACGGCAGGTCCCAGATCGGTGTCGATCTGTCGTCCCACGATCTCTTTGAGCCAGATCTTTTCAAAGGTTTCAAAGAGCTTTGCCATGACAGGAGCGGCTTTGCCGAACATGAGCTTGTGGTGTTCGGCAATAAGGGCGTTGACGTTGATATCGTTGTGCCATCCGTATTTACCGTGGATGTAGTAGACCAGAGAGTTGTTGATGAAACGGTCAGTTTCACTTTCAAGATAGGCTCCGGTGATATAGGGAGTCACCTGTTTGAGATAG
>JAGBWB010000065.1 GCA_017629975.1 Lentisphaeria bacterium | reverse complement strand
TTATCCTGGGCGGTATATTCCTTTATACAGCCTCATTGTGGCAGCGGCCGCTTTTTATATCTGAATTTGCCGACAACTGCGGGGCAGTCAAAGCCCTGTATTCCGGCACATTTGAAACGTGCCGTGACCTTGTGATTTCCTGTGTACTCAAATACACCAAAGTTTCCCCCTTTTCACTCCGGCTGCCTTGTGCCTTGCTGGCATTGTTGTCAGGCGGAGCGCTTTTTCTCGCAGGACGCAAGAGCCGATTTGCCAACATTTCAACAGCAGCGCCCCTGATTTTTCTGCTGACGCCCGCCATTTTTCTGAGCGGAACTTCAGCACTTTCTTTCATGCTGAATGGTGCCCCGGTCATTATCTGCTTTTATCTGCTCTATTTCATGTCAGAAAGTTCTTCTGTTAAAAGTGCCGCACTGTGGGGCATTGGGGCGCTTGCCGCGCTTGCCGCGCTCGGTACACTCTTTTTCGCCGGAACTCCTGTGCCTCTCTTTTTCATTCTGGCGGCATGGCTTATTTATGCAGTTTTGACTCTGCTCATCAAGGATCCTGAAAGAAAGTCTCTTCCGCCTCTTTCACTTTTTGCGCCTGTTTTGTGCGTTCTTCCTGCCCTGATTGTGTCAATATTTGCAACGCCCTGTCAGCAAAGTTTTTTCACTGCGCCCCGGACTCTTATCAGGGACTTTGCCGCCTTTGCTGTGGCGGGGAGTTTCCCCTGGCTCCTTTTCATCATCGCCGCGGCAAGAAACTTTCCGGAACGCTTCAAGCGTATTTGCAGAGAGCCTTTTACTCTTTCGGCGCTGGTTCTTGCGGTGTGTTCGGGGGGGATTTCTCTCTTCACTCCGGCAAGTGCGGCCTTTTTCATTCCCTTTCTGGCGGGGATGGCGGTGCTTCTTGCCGCCGGACTTGAGATGGAGCATGAAGAAAACGGATTTCATTCTTTCAACATTATCCTCAGCCTCCTTGCCGGCGTCTTTTTCCTTGCCGCAGCAGGGATCGGGATTTGGTACGGTCTTGGAGTTTGTACCAAAGTTCTGAAACCGGCATGGAAGATTTTCACGGCAAAGGATGCATGGCTTCTTACAGCCATCGTTCCCGCCGTTGCCGCCGTCTGGTGCCTTACGGGTGCCGGAGAAAAGAAGAGCAAGGAACGCAAATTTCTCTCCTTTTGCGCGGGTATCGCCTTTCTGCTGCTGGCATTTCACGGACTTACCCCCGTCAAGGTGGTGGAATACAATGCTCCCGGGCACTTTCTGCAAAAAGTCGTCCTTCCCCGCACCGGTGTGAAGACATTATTTTACGGCGATAAAAAAATGGTTGCGCCTCTTCAGGCTGTCTGTAAAAACTCTCAGGTCAAGTCCTTCTCTTTTCCCTCTGGACTTGAAGAGATCAAAGAGGGGATAAAAACAGGCAAAAGAATGTGTATCGTCACCCTTTCCCGCAAGACAAGTGAAAAGCTGCCATTCCCTAAAACGACGCTCCGTTCCGGCAATTTCATTGCCGTTTTCTATAACATTGATTTCCCCGAAATGCGTGTGAGGAAACCATGAAAAAAACTTGTTGGATATTGCTCTTTTTCATAGCGGCACTTTATTTGCTTCCTGCGGTGTTCCGTCCTCTTATGGCTCCTGAGGAATTCCGCTGTGCAGAGATCTCCCGTGAAATGGCTGCAAGCGGGAATTTCATCTCAACCAGACTGCTGGGTGTCCGGTGCTTTGAAAAACCGCCCATGGCATACTGGCTTACGGCGGGCAGTTTCAAACTTTTCGGACAGAATGCTTTTGCATTGCGCTTGATCCCCATACTGGGAGCTGTGGGAAGTGCTTTCTTTTTGTTTTTGTGGTGCCGCAGACGGAAATACAGTACAGAAACAGGGGTGAATGCCATGTTTCTTTATCTCAGCGGTACGATGGTCTGGCTCTTTGGCTCCTTTGCTGCCGTTGATTCCCTTTTCTGCATGTGGACCACTGCCAGTCTGGTCACTTTTGCCATTGCAATAGAAAGCAGGGAGCTTAAAGAACGCATATTTATGCTTGTCTGCGGGGGCGCCGCCATGGGATGCGGATTCCTCACCATGGGATTTTCCGCCTTTGTGCTGCCCGGCATTTCCATCGCAGTCTACCTTCTGTGGCAGAAACGGTGGAAAGAATTTTTTCTTCTGCCCTGGATCCCTTTGATCGTTTCTTCAGCTGTTATCGCCCCCTGGGGTCTGGCGATCCACAAGGCTGAGCCGGAGTTCTGGCGCTATTTCATCGTCTATGAACATTTTCAGCGTTTTACGACCTGGTCTGCGTCAGAGGGCGGCAAGCCTTTCTGGCTGCTGCTGCCCTTTTTTGCAGCAGGACTCTTCCCGGCGCTTTTCCCTGTGATAACAGCGTTGTCAGGACTCCGTAAAAACGGATGGCAGGAACTTTGCGTTTTGCCGGAAACACGCCTCTCTTTTTGTGCGGCAGTGCTGTTTCTGCTCTTCCTTTCAGCATCCGGCGGCAAGATGCCCTCTTATGTCCTGCCCTGCTTTGCCCCTGCTGCCATGCTGGGCGCCATGATCCTTGACAAAATTGATCCTGAACGCGGTATTCCGAAGCTCCGGAAAGTGACCACTGTTTTCTCAGTTATCTTTGTGATCGTCGGTTCTCTGGCGCTGCTGGGAGTGCTTTTCTATCTGCTTTGGGGAACTGGATTCATCCCCACTCTGCCTCTGAAGGTGGCTGTCTGGACCCTTGCTCTTACAACAGCAGCTCTGGGACTTGTGTTTTCCGGAACAAGTCTCTTTGTCTACCGGAAAAACAAGCTGCCGGAACCTTGTTCCTTCTTTATTCTTTTCGGGATCCCGGTGCTGATTTGTGTATGGTTTCTGCCTGTTTTTACAGCCAATTACAAGATGCCGGAGTACGAACTTCTGGAAATCGCCACTCAGATCTCCACAGAGAAACTCCATCCTCCCCGAATCATAAGTTCACCTGAACTGGCACATGCCGCTGCATGGTGTTTCAAAGACAGTTCCGTGCGTCTGCTCAACGGAACAGGCGGCCTTGAATACGGTCACCGTTATGCCGTTGCCAACGGAGAGAGACCTCTCATGCTCAGTTACAGTGAAACATCTGCACTTCTCAAAAATCCCGCCAGAAAAGAACCGATCCTGATCATCATGCGGAAACAAAGCATAGATGAGTTCAGCAAACATCTTGCCACAGGTAAACAATTGACAACTGCCGGAGAACTTTGCGCCTTCTATTATCCGGGCAACAAAGGAAAAACAAATACAAAATGAGCTCTTTTTTCTGGAAATTTTTACGACACCCCCTGCAGGTGGGAGCTTGTTGTCCTTCATCCCCCGCTCTCTGCCGTGCCATTACCTCATCAGCAGGTATTGAAAACGCTGAGCTTGTGGCAGAGCTGGGTCCCGGGACAGGCGTCATCACAGAGGAGATCTGCCGGAAGCTGCCCCCCAAATGCAAACTTGCTGCTGTGGAACTGGATACACATCTGGCTGCCGCCCTTGAAAAAAGATTTACCGACATCACAGTCTTCCGGGGCTGCGCCTCACATCTAGATGAAATGCTTGATTCCCAATCTCTCCCCAAAGCGGACGTGGTTATTTCCGGTCTGCCTTTCGCCATTTTCCCCGGGGAGCTTCAGGATAAGATCCTTGACGGCGTACTCCGCAGTCTTACTCCCGGCGGTACATTTTCCACATTTGCCTATCTTCAGGGCATGATCCTTCCGGCGGGAGTACGGTTCCGCCATAAACTGGATCATCTGTTTTCCGAAGTGACCACCAGCCCGGTCATCTGGAAGAACATGCCCCCCGCCGTCATTTACAGATGCCGGAAATTTGAGGAGTGATTTTCATGGAACTTCAAATAAAAATCAAGATGGAACAAGGCGCTGAAGACCTTTTCCCCGCCAAAGCGCACAGCAGCGATGCAGCGTGGGATCTCCGCGCCAGAACAGCTCTGGAACTGCCTGTGGGACGCAGCACGCTTGTCCCCACGGGAGTCTATATTGAACTGCCGGAGCATTACGAAGCACAGGTGCGTCCCCGGAGCGGTCTGGCTCTGAAACATGATCTGATGCTGACCAACTCCCCCGGCACCATTGATGCCGGATACCGGGGCGAAGTGGGTGTCATTATGTATAACGGCGGCCAAACCCCCTACCGCATTGAACGCGGTGACCGCATTGCCCAGATGGTCATTTGCAAACTTCCTGAAGTCAGTTTGATTCTTTCAGACTCTCTGAGCTCTTCTGACCGTGGAGAGGGTGGTTTCGGGAGTTCCGGAAAAAATTAAGCAGCACAAGCGCGGCTGGCGAAATTGGCAGACGCAACGGGTTTAGGTCCCGTCGCCGCAAGGCATGTGGGTTCGAGTCCCACGCCGCGCACCATTTATTTCTCAAGCACCGGGCGGATATTCATCCGGACAAATTTCCATTCGCCCTTATCGTTTTTAACGAGTTCAGCTTCGATGTCCCGGATCTCACTGATCTTTTCCTGTTTTCCGGTTTTTGTCAGACCTGCAAACTCTCCCGTAAAGAAAATTTTTCCATTATTTTCCTTAACAGAGATCTCAATATCACTTGTTTCCAATTTTATCCACTGAAAGAAAGATTGGACCCGCAGGATCCTGGAACCGATCTCGGTGGGAGTATATTCACCGTCAAAGGAATTGACACGGAAATCAAAACGGCACCTGGGGGAAAACACCTTGTCTGCACGATTGGCTTTCAATGCACCCAATGCCGGATTTTCTCCTGAAGATTTGCTGCCTATACGGCAAAGTTCATCAAGAGTTCTGTGGATTTTCTTCTCATCCGTGTCACGGAAGATCGAGAACAGCAGCAAAACGCCGGCAAGAAGAAAAAGAAGACCGACTGCGGAAAAGATTTTCGTTTTCATAAATATATACTCCTCATCTTCCATAATATAATTTAAGTAAATGATTTTTTCAATTCCCCGCAGGGGATATAGACAAATATTTCAAAAATTTTTATATCCGTCAAGAGCTCCTGCTATTCCATAAAGATCAAATTATAAAGAATTTTGATATATAAAGTTGAAAAAGTATCAAATCCGGATTAAATTATAGGAAAGATATATATAAGAAAGAATGATTTGAGGAGAGGATTATTATTTCAATCACTTTCCGCCCCGGCTTTTATGAAGAACTTTATCATCGCAGCGGCAAGCTCTCTTCTTGCCTTTTTCCTTGGCGCAGGAGAAATATCTTCTGCCTCAAAGATAACTCAAAGGCTCTCCCAAGCTCCTCAAGCCCCCCCGTTGGAGGAGTTGAAAAAAAGAGTTCCTGAGTTCGCCCGCGCCGCAGCATGGCTGGACGGAGCAAAACTGCTTGCTGATAAAAAAAACGTTGAACTCTTTCAAGATATCCTCCCCGGCATTTTCGGCGAAAAAATCACCATTGAAGATCTGGCACACTCCTATCTCTTTTTTTCCACTGAAGATGTCAGGATCTACGGTGCCGTCATCGGCAAAGGCAGGGGAACTTTTACAAAACTCCACAACATCTTCAAACGCAGCAGTACCGTCATCAAACTTTCACTTGAAGGGGAGCGTTTTCTGCTGGTCATCTGGGGGAAAGAACCCACCCCTGCCCTCATGCTCAAAGGGAAAGCGGCTTCTCTGAATACTTTGAACGGTAAAGATCTGATCTCAAGCACTGGCGTCATGAAAATCAGCAAACTCCCCGGAAACGCTCCCCAAAAGCTGCTGCAGGAGTTTCCGGAACTCGCCCATCTGGAAAAAATCCATTTTTTTGTGGAAAACAGAGAAAAAAAGAGCCGGATCCAGTTTGTCTTCGACAATGAGAAATCTCCCCGGAAAGGTTTCACCTTTCTCAACTGGGGTTTGACGCTCCTTTTGCTCCACAAGACAGCAACATTCCGCCACATAGAGCAGAAAGCAGAAAAGAAGGAGCTGAGTCTGACCCTTTACGATCCGCCCCTCGGAAAAATCGCCCAAAAACTGATTCCCGTCTCCACCAGAAAGAAGAAAGAACTTTCAACACAGCAGAAAATGAAAATTCTCGCTTCAGGACTTTATCTCTACGCAGCCGATCATAAAAACAGATTCCCGGAAAAACTCGCTCAGCTCCATGGAGCATATCTCCCCGAACCAAGTGTTTTCAGAGCCTCATACCACAAAGTCCGCAACAGTACAGATATGGCGATTTCATATCTTTTCCTGCTTCCCGGCAAAAATTTGCAAGAGATAAAAAATCCCTCCACGGTCCCAATGCTGATGGAAGATCCTGCCCTGCTCCCGCCCAAAAGAAAACATCTGTTTGTCATCTGCGCCGACGGCAGAAGCATCAAAGTCCCAATCCCCCGGACAACGCCACAGGAATACCTGAAGGTTCTGAAAGAACTCTGTAAAGAAAAAGCAACGGAAGAAAAAAAATAAGCGCTGTTCCCGACAAAGGTCGGTAAAAAAGGTTGAGGGAGTTGGGGCGGTGGAAAAGCCCTTTTGAGGAAAGGTCTTTTTCCCCC
>JAGBWB010000064.1 GCA_017629975.1 Lentisphaeria bacterium | reverse complement strand
TGAAAATGTCACCCCCGACAGACGCCGCCGCTTTTTTGAAGGAAGAGCAAGCGCCATTTCACATACCGGAAATTTGACAGGAGTCCCGGAATACCGGTTTGACCGATTCCCCGGAGAAGTGACATATACGGTCAAAGCAGATGAATTTCTGAGCCGGACAGGAGAGTTCCGGATCATGCCGCTGCCCCGGTATGAGCTGCTTCAGCAGGTCGCAGCGCTGCCCGTTTCCGGAAAACGCAAGACGCCTTATTGGCGCAACTCCGCTGCCCGGCTGTACTTGCGCTATACCATCGTGCCGCCGCCGGGATTTGCTCCTGTTCCGGGCAGAAAAGAAAAAGTACAGGAGGGAAGATACGGATCAGGGCAATTTACTGAAGATTATTCCGCTGCTTCAGGACATATCACTCTGAACAGCCGCCTCTTCCTGCCTGTTGAACTGGTCTCTCCCCTGGATTTCTGCGAAATGGAAAGCCGGAAACTCCGGGTCTCTCAGGCTGAATCAGACCGTATTTTATTAAAAAAGATCAATTTGAGGAAATCTTATGATCGTTAAAACTTTGGAAGTCGGTCCTTTCGGGACCAACTGTTATCTCGTTTTCATAGAAGAAAACAGACATCTCTACATCGTTGATCCCGGCGATGACGGGGAGTACATCGTTGCTGAGGCAAAGAAGTTTGATTACAGCAAGGTGGAGCTGCTGCTGACCCATTTTCACATTGACCACATCAATGCCGCAGAGTTCTGTGCCGCAGCTCTCGGGTGTGACTTTGTGCGGCTCAGAACGCCCGATCACGCCTATTATCTGAGCAGCTCCAACTGTCTGCCGCCCTATTTCCCTGAGCCGCTGAAAAATCCTCCGGCACCCAGAGAGTATGAAGAAAACTCCGATTACAGAGTGCTGGCGCTTCCCGGACATACCCCCGGCGGTGCCGGAATACTTTTCGGCAATGATCTCTTTTGCGGGGATACCCTTTTTCTCAACTCCTGCGGCAGAACCGATCTCCCCGGCGGTGATGACCGGGAAATCACCCGTTCACTTCTTGATGTCCTCATGGCACTGCCGGATGATGTGAAAGCATACTGCGGCCATGGTCCTGTAACAACAATTGGCGCTGAGCGCCGTAATAATCCTTATATCAATGGAACTTATTTATGAAAGCAGAAATTCTTGAAAATGTCAATCTGAAGGGGGACTATTTCCAGGTCCGTTTTGCCGCTCCTGAAGTGGCGGCGGCGGCGAAACCCGGTCACTTTGTCCATGTGCGTATAGATGAAAGACGGGACTTTATGCTCCGTCGGCCTTTCAGTATCAAAGATGCCGAAAACGGCGTGGTGACTCTGCTCTACAAGGTGGTGGGCAAAGGCAGCGCCGCCTTGAGCAGACTGGAAAAAGGCGCCTGCTGCGACCTGATGGGGCCCCAGGGCAGACCTTTCACTCCTCAGCCCGATCACCGGGCACTGATCATTGTGGGCGGCTACGGAGCCGCCGCCACCTGGCAGCTGACCCGTTCCATGCCCGGCGGCGTTGTGCTGCTGGGGGCGCGCAGTACCGATGATCTGCTGCTGGTTGATGAATACAAGGCTGCCGGTTATGATGTGCGCGTCGCCACCAATGACGGCTCCATGGGGAAAAAGGGATTTGTGACAGAGCTTATTCCTGAATTGATGGAATCCCCTCAGGATAAGCCTTTCTTTGTCTACGGATGCGGTCCCAAGCCCATGCTGATGGCTCTTGCCGCATTGATGCGTAAAGAGAAGATGGAGGGCGAATTGAGTCTGGATGAGATCATGTGCTGCGGCGTCGGCAGCTGTTTCGGCTGTGTGGTCAAGGTCAATGATGAAAGTTCCCCTGACAAGTTCCGTTATGCCCGCAGCTGTAAAGAAGGTCCGGTGTTCCCGGCTGAAGATATCTATATCGGAGAGTGATGAAATGAGTGTTGATTTGAGTGTTGATCTGGGCAAGTTCCAGTTGAAAAATCCGGTGCTGACTGCTTCGGGCACCTTTGGATACGGTGAAGAATATCACGATTTTTACGACATTTCCCAGCTGGGAGCTGTGACTGTGAAAGGGATCCGCATGACTCCTTCGCACGGCAATCCCATGCCCCGGGTGGCTGAGGTCACAGGGGGTATGCTCAATGCCATCGGACTTCAGGGACCCGGAGTGGAAAAGTTTCTGCACAATGAACACTATATGCCCTTCCTGCGAAAGATCAATGCCACGGTCATTGTGAACATCTGGGGGACTTCCATCGGCGAATACGGCGAAGTCGCCGCTGCCCTTGAGGCGGAAAAAGAGGGGATCACTGCCCTTGAGATCAATATTTCCTGCCCCAATGTCAAGGCAGGCGGTGCCGCTTTCGGAACAGATCCCGCCCTTGCGGCGCAGGTGGTCCGGGAAGTGCGTAAAAATACCTCTCTGCCCCTTATTACCAAACTTTCCCCCAATGTGGCCTCCATCGGCGAGTTTGCCAAAGTGGTTGAAGCTGAGGGCAGCGACGCTGTTTCTCTTATCAACACCTTTACCGCCATGGCCATTGATATTGAAACCTGGAAACCCAAAATCGCCAACCGTACCGGAGGACTCTCCGGTCCGGCGGTGAAACCTGTTGCCATCCGTATGGTCTACGATGTCTTCAAGGCGGTCAAGATCCCCATCATCGGTATGGGCGGCATCTGTGACGGTGCTGATGCGGTCGAGTTCCTGCTTGCGGGAGCCTCCGCTGTGGCTGTGGGAACGGCAAACTTTGTGGATCCCTATACTCCCCTCAAGGTCATTGAGTACCTCAAGGAATATATGGAACGCCATAATATCAGTCATGTTTCCGAACTGGTCGGCGCCGTCAGGTGCTGAAAAAACTCTGGAGACAACGGTTCAATTATGAGTGCTCTTAAAAAACTGCTTCTGGCTGCTGCAAGCGATCTGAAACTGCTGGAAAATGTACCTTATAAAGAGATTACCACCATCGGCGTGGGAACTTCTCTGCCGCTTCTTGCAGAAATCAGCTCCGCAGAGCAGCTTAAAAAGGTGCTGAAAGCTCTGAAGGGGAGTTCTTTCCCCTTTTTCATCCTCGGGGCAGGCAGCAATCTTATCGGTATGGACTCCCCCTATCCGGGAGTGGCTCTGCGCCTTGACCCCAATGCTTTCGGAAACGCAGAGTTTTCCGGACTTTTCATGCGCTGCGGTGCGGCGTTGAGACTTTCACGCGCCGCCCGGCTGGCGGCTGATCAAGGCGTTGCCGGTCTTTCTGAACTCAGCGGCATTCCCGGAACTCTGGGAGGCGCCGTCAGAATGAATGCAGGCGCTTCAGGTCAGGAAACGGGAAAAATCGTCCATGAAATAAAAGGTGTGACTTTCAGCGGTGAAGAGTGGTCTGCCAAAGGAAATGAGATAGAGTTCTTTTACCGGGGCTCTTCTATTCCCGCAGATGTGGTGATCACTGAGGTCACTTTTGAACTTTCTCAAAGCAGTGCCGAATGTGAAAAAGAGAAGATCAAAGTTGAACTGGAACGGCGGAAAGTCAGAGAACCCAATTTCCGCTCCGCCGGATGCACATTCCGCAATGTTTCCTCTCTTGAGCCTGCCGGAAAACTCATTGATGAAGCCGGTTTGAAAGGATTCAGGCTGGGGGATCTGGAAATCAGTTCTCTGCATGCCAATTTTATTGTCAACCGGGGCAGCGGCAGCGAAGCTGATTACATGCAGCTGATCCGTCTTATCCGGCGTACTGTCGCTGAAAAGCATGGCTTTTATCTGAGGCGGGAAACCTGTTTTGTCAATCCCGACGCCCAGAAGATCATCGACCGGTTTATTGCTCCTTTGAAAGTGAATGTCCTTTGCGGCGGAAACTCCAGCGAGCGCGAAGTTTCTCTGCGGAGCGGCGCCGCTGTGGCAAAAGCTCTGGAAAACTGCGGTTATGATGTGATTTTAAGCGACTTGAAAAAGTGTGAGCTTCTGCCTGAAATGGAAAACTGCGACGCCGTCTTCCCCATTCTCCACGGCGGATTCGGTGAAAACGGCGAACTGCAGGATCTTCTTGAGAAGAATCTTATCAAATTTGTAGGTTCTGACTCCGTTGCAAGCGCTCTGATCATGGATAAGATCGCCACTAAAACCATGCTTGACCGTTTTGATCTTCCTACGGCAAGATGGTGTGTCGTGGATAAGGAACACAGAGAGTTCCCCGCTGATTTGAAACTTCCCCTTATGGTGAAAGCTCCTCTGGAGGGGTCAAGCGTCGGTATCGTCAAGGTTGAAAATCCCTCTCAGTGGGAGTCCGCTCTTGAACAGGTCTTTGAACATGCGGAAACACTGCTTGTAG
>JAGBWB010000063.1 GCA_017629975.1 Lentisphaeria bacterium | reverse complement strand
TTTTTTCAAAACTTTTTTCAAGTTTTATCAGCATCACCAACTTTCACTCACCAGCGATTGTCGGTTGCTTAATATAGCACTAAATCAAACTCTTTTCAAGTCGTATTTTCAACTTTTTTGAAGATTTTTTCATCAGCCATCGTCTTTTAACTTGGCACTGAGGTCAAGCATCACTGACGATTTCTTAATATACATGCTGTTTTCACAAAATGCAAATGCTATTTTGAATTTTTTTTAATTTTTCCTTACATCATTATCTTCCCTCCCATCCTTCTCTTTATTATGAATTGACTGGCATTCTTTGAGGATTGGTGCTATATTAGGCTTATAACACATATCAATCGTATTTATATATAGGGGGCCCAGCCTATGAATCCTGTTGTGATCACCAGCGCTCAGAATAACGGCATCAAACACCTTGTCCGTCTGAGAGAGCGCCGCGAACGTGAAAAAGAGAAGTTGACCGTACTTGAAGGCTACCGGGAACTTACCCGCGCTGATGAATACGGCATGACCATTACTGAAGCGTGGTTTTCCCCGGAGCTTTTTCTCGGCGAAAACGAATTCCCTTTTCTTGAACATCTGGAGTCAAAAGGAGTCAAGCTCTTTCAGGTACCTCCCCATTTGCTGACCAAAGTCACCTACCGGGACCGTCCGGAGGGGCTTATCGCCGTGGCAAAGATGCTGAAGCATGATCTTTCGGCTATCCCTGTCAAAGAAAACGGCCTTTACCTCTTTGCTGAATCCATTGAAAAACCGGGAAATCTCGGATCCATGCTCCGCAGTGCAGACGCAGCAGGTGTTGACGGACTTATTATCTGCGACCGCCAGACTGATATCTACAACCCCAATGTGATCCGCGCCAGCACCGGAGCGTTGTTCTCAGTCCCCCTTGCAGAAACGGATAACGAAACCGCTCTCGCATGGCTCAGGGAAAACAACATCCTTTCCATCGCGACCACCCCTCATACGGATAAGTGCTACACCGATATTGACATGACAGGTCCTGTCGCCATTATCATGGGAACTGAGCAAACCGGTCTTACTGACTTCTGGCTCAAAAATGCCGATATCTCAGCAGTGATCCCCATGCTGGGCAAGATCGACTCCCTCAATGTCGCCACGGCAACCACCATTTTACTTTACGAAGCCGCCCGCCAGCGCAACTTCAAAGTTCGCTAAAAATCAATACAAGGAACTTTTTTTATGAATCTTATCTATGTTTATAAGAAAGACGGTACGATCTTTTCCACAGATGCCGCCATCGTTGACGGAAGTATCACACTCCCCTTTGCGGAAGATATTGAAAAGGTGGAGCTGAAACTGGAACGGTTCCGCGTGCCTGCCGGCTCCCCCGGATATTTTCTGCTGCCCAACCTTAATTATGCAAGCACCCCGGGAGCGTTGATCCGTTTCAGGGAGCGTCCCGCCACCGTTGAGGAACACCCGGCAAGTTTTTCCGTTCCTGTTTTCGGCGTGACCACAGGAACAAAAGGAGTTCTTGCAGTTGTCACCCAGGAAAAATACAGCTACACACTCAAAATAGAAGTCGCCAACGGCTTCTATGAACTTTCCGCCGTCTTCACTCCCGAAGCCCTGCCCCCTGTCATCAAACTTTTTGAACTTGAAGGCGATGATGCCAACTACTCCGGCATGGCGCGCAGTTACCGGAATTATCAGATTTCCCGGGGCGCCTGCCGTCCTCTCAAGGAGCGCGTCAAAGAGAATCCCGACCTTGCAGAGAGCGCCGTTTCCACCATGATCCGTATGAGAATGGGTTGGAAACCTGTGCCCCCCACAGTTCTTGAGCAGACGGAAGAGAATGCGCCGCCCCTTCATGTCGCCATCACCTTTGACCGCGCCAAAGAGATCCTGAAGCGCTGCCGCGAAAAAGGTCTCAAACATGCGGAGTTCTGCCTTGTGGGATGGAACAAGGGAGGACATGACGGGGCATTTCCCGACCTTTTCCCAGTGGAAGAGGCTTTCGGCGGCGAAAAGAAACTCAGAGAGCTGCTGGAGTATTCAAAGGAGTGCGACTACAATGTTTCGGCACACACCAATCTGGTGGACTCCTACTCCTTTTCCAAACGCTGCACTCCTGCCGAAAGACTTATTGATCCTGACGGCACTTACCATCTGGGAGGACAATGGGGCGGGGGACAATCCTACTATCTCTGCCCCAAGTGCGCCTGCGAAAAGTTCGCCGCAGAAGATTTTGCCGCCCTCAAGGAGCTGGGATTCAGAGGGACCCATTATCTTGACGTGGCCTCCATCAAACTTCCTGACGCCTGTCACTCACCTGACCACCCCCTGTCAAAAGAGGGGAACGCTTTCTGGCGCACCAAAACCATGGCCATGGCCAAAGAGGTCTTCGGTGCAGTCTCTTCAGAAGGCCCCCTTGACTTCTGCGTTGAAGCCATGGACTATTCTCTTTATGCCAACTTCGGCATCACCATTGACAATCCCCCTGCCCTCTGCGAGGGGATCATTCCTTTCTGGAGTCTGGTCTATCACGGCATCGTGACCTGCAACTGTTCTTATGACACCGTCAACGAGATGGTGAAAGATAATCCCGATCTCTGGCTCTGGAATCTGGAGTTCGGCGGCAGACCCACAGCTTATTTCCACTCCAAGTTCCGTCCTGCCTCAGACGGAGCCGCTCCTGACCTGCGCTGTTCCACAGATGAAGAGATGGAGTCCGGCATCAACGCCCTTGTGCGGCGGGCGGAGGAATTTGAAAAGATCGCCGATCTGCAATTTGAATTCATTGAGGAACACGAAGAACTTGCCCCCGGAGTCGTCCGGGAACGCTACTCTGACGGAACTCTTATCACCATCAACCACTCCGACACCCCCTTTGAGGGTATCGGAGCCAAAGAGTACCGGGTGGAGCGTCCTCAGAAATAACTCCTGAAGCCGCCCCTGACCGGGAAATGATTCAAACAAAAGAGGCTGCAAGCTGAATGGTTCCGCATGAAACTTGCAGCCCTTCTTTTTCTTCTGTTGAAAACTTCACTTCACCGGTCACATCCACATAGAGAAAAGAGTTGTACTTTTCAAGGGGCAATGCGGCAAAGATCCTGTCAAAGGCGCGCCACACTTCCCGGCGGTCGGGAGAAACGCCTTTGACTTCAAGAGTGAACTCGTTGACCCGGTTCAATCCGGCAGGGATCCCGGAAACGATCCGGATCTCAAAGCCCTGTGTTTTGCCCCGGGGCAGAACGCTCCTGTAAATTTCTCCCGGCATGTCAACTGTCTCCTCAAGCCATGCGGCAAGTTTCTCTTCGGCAGTCAGAATGTCCATAAACAACCTCT
>JAGBWB010000062.1 GCA_017629975.1 Lentisphaeria bacterium | reverse complement strand
TTTCAAAACGAGTCCCCGGCGATGAAGCCGCTGTGATCGGGGAAACTCTCTTTGCCTCTTCTCTTTGCTGCGCTCTTCAGATGGAGCAGAAGATCGCAAGCCATCTGCTCAATCCTCTTGAAGAAGAATTTGCTTTTATGCACAGCAATGAAATAAATGTGCCTGATGAATCGGCTGTTGCAGATGCATTTGGCAAAGTCCCCCGTATTTATGCGGATCCTCTCTACAAACCGGTGGCTCCCCGGGGAACAACTTTTATTCCCATCCCCCACGAAGCCTTTTCAGGAAGGTGTTTTAGAAAAGGGATGCGTTCTCTCTGCGGTAAAGAATTACAAAAGGAATTTGAAATATGTTGAAAATAGCTGTATATGGAAAAGGCGGTATCGGCAAGTCCACTGTGACCTCCAATCTGGCGGCGGCATTCGCCATGCGGGGGAAGAAGGTCATCCAGATCGGATGCGACCCCAAAGCGGATTCCACAGTCAATCTGCTCAACGGCGAACATCTCATGCCGGTGATGAACTATCTTCAGGAGCATGACCGGGATCCTGAAAAAATCGAAGATATCGCCAAAGAAGGTTTCGGCGGTGTCCTCTGCATTGAAACAGGCGGTCCCACACCCGGACTGGGATGTGCGGGGCGCGGAATCATCACCACCTTTGCACTGCTGGAATCCCTTGAACTGTTTGAAGAAAGAAAGCCTGATGTGGTCCTTTATGATGTCCTTGGAGATGTGGTCTGCGGCGGTTTTGCCGCCCCCATCCGCGAAGGATATGCCAGCAAAGTCCTGATTGTGACTTCTGGAGAAAAAATGGCTCTTTATGCCGCAGGAAACATCAAGCGTGCCGTCGACAACTTTGCCGACCGGGGATATGCAACTGTCCGCGGGGTGGTCATGAATCGGCGGGCTGTGGAAAATGAAGAGGAAAAGGTGAGGAACTTTGCCGAAGCCAATTCCCTTGAGATCGTTGCCGACATTCCCCGGAGCAATGACATTATCCGCTATGAGGATATGGGAAAAACCGTTATAGAGGGCGACGCCTCTCTTGAAGTCAGTCAGGCATTTCTCAAACTTGCCGATCTGCTGATTTCGGAAGCGGATCAGGAGGAGTGAAAGAAGGTTATGGCTGAACAATATTATTTCATTACCGCCGCGGAACTGGCTCAAAAAGGGCAGACGCAGATACCGGATGAGCTTGTGGGAAACAAAAATTTGATTTACAGTTCCCCGGCAACTCTTGCCTTCAACTCTCCCGGAGCTCAGGGATTCGGCGTCAAAAGAGCCGGACTTGCAGTTCCGGACTCCGTCATGCTCCTTGTTGCGCCCCGATGCTGCGGCAGGAACACATCGGCTCTTGCCGCGCCCGGAAATCTGGGGGAGCGCTTCTTTTATCTGCTCCTTGATGATACCGATATCGTGACCGGGCGTCACCTGGTGCGTATCCCTGATGCAGTTAAAGAGGTCTGCGACTCTCTGCCCAAGCCTCCCAGCGCTGTTATGATCTGCATTACCTGTGTAGACGCTTTGCTCGGAACAGATATGGAGCGGGTTTGCCGCAAATGCACAGAAAGAGCCGGGGTGCCGGTGGAGCCTTGTTATATGTACGCTCTGACCCGTGAAGGCAGATTGCCTCCCATGGTCCAGGTGCGTAAAAGTGTTTATTCTTTGTTGAAACCGCTCCCCAAACGTTCTGATGCCGTCAACATTCTGGGATTTTTTACCGCTCTGAGAGAGGATTGCGAATTGCGCTTTCTGCTCCGCAATGCGGGAGTTAAAGTGATCCGTGAGCTTGCCGGTTGTGCCGATTTCAATGCCTATCTGCAAATGGCTGAAGCCAATTTCAATATCGTGCTCAATCAGGAGGCCCGCTATGCCGCAGCCGATCTTGAAAAGCGTCTGGGGATCCCCAGTGTAGAGCTGACCCGCCTTTACCAGATTGACAAGGTCCGCCGCCAGTATCAGCTTTTCGGAGCTGCTATCGGCGCTGAATTTGATGATGCAAAGTATTATGATGAAGCAGCTCTTGCCATTGAAACATTCAGGCAGAATCATGGAAAAATTTCCTTTTCCGTAGGCGAATGGCTCAACGGTGATCCCTTTGAACTTGCTGTGGCGCTTCTGCGTTACGGTTTTGAGGTACCGGAAATTTTTGGAACTGTGGGCGAAAGCAACTTTGTCTGGGTGAAAAAAATCGCACAGTTGAGTCCCGACACACGGATCAGTTCCAATCTGTCGCCCACTATGATGCTTTACAAAGATAATGAGGTACATTGCGACGCCTTTATCGGCAAAGATGCCGCCTATTACCACCCCGGCGTTCCCGGTGTCAACTGGAACACCGAAGATCAACCTTTCGGATATGCCGGAATAAAGGCTCTCTTTACCGGACTTGATGAGGCACTTCGTGCCGGAAAGGAGAAAAAATGAAAGGTTTTCTCAAACGTCTTTCACCTTTTGCTCCGGACAACTCCGGAGTCGTTTCAGCTCTTTTTGAACTGGGCGGTCTGATCGCTATCTGTGATGCAGGCGGCTGCACCGGCAATGTCTGCGGTTTTGACGAACCCCGCTGGTTCACCATGCGCAGTGCGGTTTTCAGCACCGGTATGCGGGATATGGACGCCATTCTGGGCAGAGATCATCTGCTCGTGAATAAGATCGTTTCCGCGCAAGCGTCTGTAAAAGCGCCCTTTATTGTTCTTGTTGGGACTCCTGTTCCCGCAGTTATTGCCACCGATTTCAAAGCTCTGCGGCGGATGACTGAAAAACGAAGCGGCGTCCCGGCGCTGACAATTGAAAGCACCGGCGTCAACTATTATGATAAAGGAGCCTCCAAAGCCTATGAGATGCTCTTTGATACTTTTGCCATTGACACACTCCCTGTTGAACAGGACGCGGTGGGGATCATCGGCGCCACGCCCCTTGATTTCAGTACCTGTAATGCAGGAAAATATCTGAGCGGCTCTGTTGAGGGGAGGGGGATCGTTTACGGCATGGGCGCCGGATTGGATGAGGTGAAACGGGCTTCCGCCAACAGAATGAATCTGGTCGTTTCTCCCTCCGGTATCGCGGCGGCAAAACTTCTGGAAAAACGTTTCGGAACACCGTGGAAGATGGATGTTCCATGGTTCCCGGAAGAGCTTCTTGCACTTCTCCCCCCCCTTGCCGGGAAAAGAGTCCTTATCATTCATCAGCATATTGCAGCTTGCGCCCTGCGGGAAAAACTTCTTGCCTGCCATGCCGCCGATGTTTCTGTCGGAACTTTCTTTATGACTGAAAAATCACTTCTTCAAAGTCAGGATTTCTCTTTCAAAGAAGTAGATGATCCGGCAATAGCGGTCAGAGAATTTAATGCCGATGTTGTGATCGCCGACCGGAATTTCAAAAAGGTTCTCAGCGGTTTTAACGGGGAGTTTATTGACTTTCCCCACTTTGCTGTTTCCGGAAGAGTCCTGGAGGAACAATGATGAGTAATTGCAGCACAGCCCTCACGATCCGCCTTTACGGCATTGTGCAAGGAGTGGGATTCCGCCCCTTTGTCAGCCGTATTGCCGGAGAATTCAACATCGCAGGGAGTGTGGCAAACAAGGGGTCTTATGTTGAGATCCATGCACAGGGAAAAGCAGAGGAGATGGAAAAGTTTCTTCAGAAATTGAAAAACGATCCGCCGCC
>JAGBWB010000061.1 GCA_017629975.1 Lentisphaeria bacterium | reverse complement strand
GCGCCATGACAGCGTCCCCCAGATGGTTGGGCATACGGACCACAAGACCGTTGCGCCATTTCAGGGGATCCAATGTCACAGGGGGCAGTTTGTATTCTGCGGGATCATTGAGAGAAAATCGCAATATTTCCATAAAAAAGTCCGCGTTTTATTTCTTGAAAATAAAGTAGACGGCTCCCGCCATACACAAAGCGGCCCAGAGATAGTTCCAGCGCAAAGACTCCTTCATGTAGAGCAGTGAAAAGGGGACAAACACAGATAAAGTGATGACCTCCTGCAATATTTTCAACTGAGCAAGAGAAAGTCCCCCGTCGTGGCCGATGCGGTTGGCGGGCACCTGGATCAGATACTCAAAGAGTGCGATCCCCCAGCTGATGAGAGCAGCGACGATCCAGGGCTTGCTGTTGAGATTTTTCAAATGCCCGTACCAGGCAAAGGTCATAAAGCAGTTTGAAAGCACCAGCAAGCCGATGGTCTTGACTAAGATCCAGTTCATAACAGGTCCTTACAGAGAAGCTCCGCACTTGAGCGCGGTGAGACGAGCCGTTTCACGGATCGTTTCCTCAGGTGTATGTTTGGGATTGTATCCCAATTCGCGGCGTGCTTTTTCAATGGTGAAACACATGTGAGTGGCAAAGAAGCGCAGCCAGATGGCATCAATGGTGTCACCGTATTTGGCAAGCATATCAGGAACGCTCATATAGTTGATCTTTGCTTCGCATCCGATGGCTTCAGCATTGAGCTCAACATAACGTTTGATAGGCACAGCATGGTCAAGACAGATGTTGTAGCGCTGAGCGATGGAAACACGGGTCCCCGCCGCCAGGATAAAGGAATCCGCCAGATCATCCACATGGATGGGCTGAAGCAGAGCCTGACCGTCTTCAGGCAGATCCAGAACTTTTCCGGCAAGGATATCGGGAATAAAGTCTGCCCGTCTTCCGCCCAGGTTGTCCAGCGGCAGGCAGTCGCCGCCGCCGGTGATGTAACAGGGACGGATCACCGTGGCGGGAAATCCTGTCTGACAGAAAAGTTCCATGACAAGGTTATCCACCCGCGCCTTGGCAGCCCAGCCGGATTTACCGTCAAATCCGCCGTAGGGAGCGGTTTCATCGCAGGGGATGAAAGGCAGCGGAGCATAACCGCCGGTGGAGGAACAGTGGATATAGTGCTCCAGCTCTTTGCCCGCAAAACGGTGAATATGGTTGATGGAGTCCACATTGGGGACAGTATCAACGATGATGTTATAGTTTTCAGAGAGAATGTCGCGCATGCTTTCTTCCGACTTTTTGTCGGCAGTGATCCGACGGATATTGCTGCTGAGACGCTCAGCAAACACCTCTCTGTTCTTACTTCCGCGGGAAACGACAGTCACGTCACAGCCTTCTTTGGCAAAGTTGATCGCGACCTTGTGACCGAGCCATCCGGTACCGCCGAAAACAATAACTTTCTTCATAAAATATTCACCGTTTTGTTGGAGTTGCTGATAATTACTTTCCGGCTTCGACCAGATCCTGGATCTCATCAAGATCGGTCAGAGAAAGAATGTTGAAGATCCCCATGGACTGAGGCAGCATATCTCTGGGGGAGAGAGCTGAGTCTTTCCATGTACGCACCCGGTGGCCGAAACAGGGGGTGATCTCTTCGTCAGTCAGGAACGCCGCCAGCAGAGCGGGGATCTGACCGATGCCGGAGCTGGTCAGAATGATCTTTTCATTGCCGTAAGCTTTCAGCAGTTTGATGGCGCAAAGCACATCATAGACCCGGCTGCCCAGCATACATTCGTTGCGGAGCAGTGCCAGTGAGGCAAAGTGGTAGTCGTAGGTGTAATAGGCGAAAAATTCTCTTGAACCCTGATCGCAGCCGTCGGGTGTGTTTTCACCGACACCGCGGTAATCAAAACCGTAAAGGTTGCGGTTCGTGGGCACAGGACGCTTCAGAAGCTCTTCCTGGCTGCTGATATTGGGGATATAGAGTTCAGCGGCTTCAGCTTCAGGAATGTGCTGGAAAGCGGGAACCTCTTTCATCAGAGAGAGTGTGCAGATCAGATGCTCTTCAGTTTCCACACCGTAGCGGCTGAATCCCTTTTTGTCATCGGGGAAATATTTGCCTCTGAGCTGACGGTAGGAAGGAACTTTGACTTCGCCGATGCCCAGAACTTTTTTCAGTTCGGCGCGGAGAGCGTCAGGAGAAAGTTTGGGACGCTTGGCAATAGCGGCAAGAGTCCTTTCTGCGATAAAGTCATTGACAGTTTTGGAACCGGGAACATTCAGAGAACTGCTGCCGGGAGCGCAGGTGAGCTCTTCTCTGGTAAAATACTGGTTTTCGGGTTCCTTGTCGTCGGCATCAAGTTTGAAGTTTTTGCCGAAGAATCCGTAAGCCGCCTCACGGTTGTGGATGGAGTATCCGTGATTGGTGGGTCCCACAAAGATACCCACATTTTCCTCCTTGCCGAGGAGTGCATAGATCTTTTTCACCTCTTCATACACCTCACGGGTCCCGCGGATGTCAAAGAAGTCGTTCTTCTGACCGAGGATCAGCAGCGGACGGGGAGCCTGAGCAATCAGGTAGTCCGCCATTTCACCGCCGTCGGCAGCAACGCCCGGAGGGATCTGCTCAGCGTCCACGGGCAGTTCGTTTTCAACGTTCCGCAGCCAGCGGGTGATGTAGCAGCTGGGAGCAGCGGCAGTAAAGCGGTCATCCACGCCGGAAACCAGAGTGGTCAGAGTACCGCCGCCGGAGTTTCCGGTCACGCCGACGCGTTCAGGATCGACCTCTTCACGGCTCAGCAGATAGTCAAGTCCCCGGACTGCATCATAGACGCGCCAGGTTCCCATGTTATCGCCTGAAAGAAGCATACGGCGGTTAAGCAGATTGTGTTCAGTCACATTGTGCAGAGTTTCCTCATAAGGATACTGCCGTCTTTCGCCCTGACCGATGGGATCGATACCCAGCACCACACATCCCTTGCGGCAGAGAGAGATCATCACCGCCTGGTAGGTGTCGCTGAATTTACCTTCAAAAGCATGTCCGCAAAGGAAGATCACCCCCGGAACTTTGCCGGTGCGTTTCTTGGGGATATAGAGGTTGGCACACACGGGGAAATCCGGACGGCTCTCATAGATCACATTCTCAACAATGAAGTCTTCGCGTTCAACGGTACCGGTGATGCGGGCCTTGAGATCACAGCGTTCTGCGGGAAAGTCATAAGCTCCGGCGATGCGTGCACGGACCTTGGCAATAAACTTTTTTGCATCCTCAGCGGTCTTGAGAGAATCAATTTCCGCTTTGCGCTGAGCATCATTTTCCCGGAACTTTTTGACATAATATTCCTGGATCAAATCACCGAAGTTGGACATTTTTCAAATTCCTTATTATAAAGTTTACGGTAAGAACAAAAAACCTTTCCTTAAATATAACCTCTCAATAAACACAATGCAAGCCAAAGTTCATTCTTTTCCCCGGACAAATGAAAATATAAACAAATTTCTTGCATTATGACCGACCGGGTGCTATATTAATAAGATTTCCACAAAAAACGCAAACGGAGCCGCTGCTCCGGTCAGTGGACAACTCAGGAGTTTTACAACGTTATGGAACACTTTTCAAAACAATTTACAGACTGCAACGGCAACAGCTGCCGTGTGACCTGGTGGAAAATCAAAGGGAACAAACCGGGGCCTGTCCTGACGATCGTTGCCGGACAGCACGGTATGGAACATGTGGGCCCCGGACTTCTGCCTGAATTTGCCGAAGAGATGGCAAAAGGCGATTTTTCCGGAGAATTGCGGATCTGCGCCAATGCCAATCCCTTTGCTCTCCTTATGGATTACGAATACTATCCTGAGAAAGAGGATCTGAGCAAGATCAATGATTACTATTATTCCCTCTTCCGCCACAACTACTGCCCCTGGGGACTTGGCAGGGATACCGCCCAGACCCTCTACAACATGAACCGCCTCTGGCAGCGCGAAGGGGATCTCGGCGTGGCAGGCAGGATCACAGCATGGCTGTGGGAGGATATGGTCACAGGCAGCGACATCATCCTTGACCTCCACGGACACCAGCACCCGGCGCTGATCTATTCCGGCGAAGGCACCGACTTTGTGCTTTCAGCCATGTCGGGGATCCCCCGGCTGGTCATGGAGGATCCGAGTCCCGACAACTGGAGCGCCGGCGACCTGACCCATCAGGCCTACCTTGCCGGAATGAAATCCCTCTGTTTTGAATTTTCCGTGCAGCACGCAAGAGGAGAATTTGAATTTGAAGACGGAAAAAGATATTTGAGAAACATTATGAAAGGACTCCGTATGCTTGACGGAGAAATCATCCACGATCACAACATCTGGAAGATCCCTTTCAATCCCCCGGAAGACAAAAAAGGCATCCTCAAGGCGGAACATACCGGCCGTCTGCGCTTTTTTGTGAATTATGACGATGAAGTCCAAAAAGGAGATCTGCTCTTTGTCATCCGCGATGTGGAAACAGGCAAAGTGCTTCAGGAGGGGCGCGCCCCCCGCTGGGGCATCGTAGGCAGTCTCACTCCTTATACGATCGTCAAACCCGGTATGTTCTGTACCTATGTTCCCGTTCCGGAACTGCTTCTGGCTGCCGGAACTCCCGCAACTAAATTTGAAGAAAACTGGTGGCAAAAATGAAATTCTTATCCTTGCTTTTCCTCTGCTGTCTTCTCCCCCTCGGAGGAGCCGAACTCTTTGTGGGTCCCAACGCTCAGTTCAAGACCATCAAATCCGGCATCAAAGCCATGAAACCGGGTGACACCCTGACCATTCTGCCGGGCGTCTACCGGGAATCCATTGAGGTCGCCAATCTGGGTGCAAAAGACAAAACAACACTCATCCGCGCCAAACTTCCGGGGACAGTGCTCCTCAGAGGTGATGTGGATGCCCCCCCGTTCCGTAAAGTGCCGGGGACCCGTTTCACATACGTCACCGACTGGAAAGAGAATGCCAATGCAGTCAATGAAAGGGATTCTTTCAAGATCCTGCTGCCTGCGGCAACAGTCAAAGATCTTGAATTCACCCGCAGCCGCTTCATCCACGATCAGAAGAACGGCAAACTTTACATTTCCACCTCTGACGGTCAGGCGCCTGATAAACACTTTTACACCATTTCAGTCATCAAAAACAACGCTCTTTATTTGCAGAATCCTGTCAATGTGATCATTGACGGTCTTATGGTCACAGGTTATTACTCTCACGAAACACTCACTTCAAGCATGAGTTCCAGTGCTTATGCCATCCGTATCAACCGCCCGGTGAACAGTACGATCCGGAACTGCAAGGCCTTTTTCAACGCCAACGGTATCCACATCGGTCACGGCGACGGCGGCACCATTGACCGCTGCATGGTTTTTGCCAACGGCTCCTATAATCCCTCCTCCGGCGGCGGACTTGTGGTGTGGTGTCCGGCAAAGAATGCCACCATCAAAAACAGTCTTTCCTTTTACAGCGCCAAACCGGGCGGTCCCATCGGGATCCGCATTTACGGTGCTGACGCGGTCAACTGCAAGATCGAAAACTGCATCTCTTTCGGTGACGAAGCCACCGCCATCAAGGCCCGGAACCTCAACAGCTGGATCATCAACTCATACAGCCAGTTCGGACTCCACTCCAACAATCTGAAAAACTGTGCCTCTGCGGGCGTCAACGCATTCGGCTACGAAACCAATCTGCTCCGCGTTGACAAGATCCGCAAGGCTGAACATGAAGCTCTCTTTGCCGACCCCGAAAATTATGACTACCGTCCCCAGGAGGGCGCCGCCCACAGCTCCCGCGGTCTGAAAGAGGATAAAAAACTCTTTTTTATCTCTCCTTTCGGCAAGGACACCAACTCCGGGCGTTCCGTCAGAAACGCGTGGCGTACCCTGAAAAACATCCCTGCAGGGGCATACGTTTACCTGCTCCCCGGAGCCTATGAAGGCTCCCGGATCACCGCTTCAAATGTGACCTTGCGCTCCAGAGGCGCCGGACAGCGGGCGGTCTTCACCTCTCCCCTGACGGTCAGCGGCAATAAAGTCACTTTGCGGGACATCAACTTTACGGGGGGCAAAGTCACCGTTTCCGGCAATGACGCCGTCATTGAAGGGTGCGGATTCGCGGTTCCCCTCAAGGTCACAGGCGCCCGCCCTGCTGTGACCCACTGTGCTTTCCTGAAAGATCCGGAACTGCCTGCCGAAAAGATCTATCACAGCAATATCGACTCCAGGAGTCCTGTTGCGCCTCAGTATGTCAACGCTGAAGGCGGTGACTTCACTCTCAGAAACTTTTCCGCCTTCGCCGGGAGAGGTTTTGACGGACTTCCCATCGGTCCCTACCGGCTGAGCCGTTCCGCAAAGCCTGCGGCGGTCACCGGACCTTTCATCCGCTCCACCAGCGCCACCACTGCCAATATTGAATGGTGGACAGACAAAAGCGATGTCAGTTCCGAACTGCGCTGGGGCGCCGACAAAAACTGCGGCAAACGTATCGGCAGCGCCTGGCAGGGAGGCAGTTACCACTGCGCCACCCTTACAGGTTTGACTCCGGGGAAGACCTACTACTTCCACATTGCCTCCCGGACTCCCCTGCGCGAAGTCCACAGCAACACGGAGCTGGAGCTTCAGGATGAATTCAAAGTCCGTGAACTCATCAGGACCCCCATTCAGGAGTTCACGCTTCCTGCCACCCCAAAACGCACTCAGGAACTCTTCGTGGCGTCCACAGGTTCTGACGATGCTCCCGGCACCAGAGCCAAGCCTTTCAAAACCATTTCCTGCGCTCTTGACAAGGCAGTTGCAGGTGACACAGTGACCATTCTGCCGGGAACATACCGGGAGCCTCTGCGCTTCCGTTCCGGAGGCGACAAAAACGCCCCCCTCACCTTGCGCGCCCTCAAGCCGGGCAGTGTCATCATTGACGGATTTCGCAAAATCAACACAGCGATCAGTCTTGAAAATGTGACCGACGTCATCATTGACGGATTGACTTTCAAGGATGTCAACGACACCACCGGCAGCTGCATCAAGATCAACGGCGGCAGCAATATCACCATCAAAAGATGTTTTCAGGACGGCCGCTGCCACGGCTACACCCCCTCTCTCATCTCGGCTCACGGAACGCGCAAGCTGACCGTTGAAAACTGCGTCATCATCCGGGGATTCCACGGAGCCTCTTTCTACCGCTGCCCCGATCTGACCGTCAGGAACTGCGTCTGGTATGTGAACCAGATCAACCACTTCTACGCCCACTGCCACTCAGATGAAAAGACCCTTGTGGAAAACAATATTTTTGTGGATAACGTGCCTGCCAAACACTCCGAAGCTCTCTTTTCTGTTCTTTCCCTTGAAGCTCTTACCATGCGGAACAACGCCTTCTATCTGCGTATGCCCCAAAGCCACCGCGCCATCGTGGGCTTCACCCGGAAATACGGGAATTATTACAGACAGAAAAATAACCTTGAGATGCTCCGGAAAGCCGGGGCGGATGAAAAAGGCACCATCTTCGCCAATCCCGGATTCAAGATCATGCCTAAAGGACTTGTCATGTTCAAAAATGAGCCCGCCCTGACTCAGGCAAGCATTACACGGAGCATGAACTATAACAAAGAAGCACTTGAGCTGGGCAAAACATTCGCTGCTGTTGAACTCGGTCTGGTCAAAGGCAAGTATACCCCCTGGCACATTACGGATTTCATCAGCACCAATCCGGAACTGCTGAAAAAGAAAATCGGACTTGATCCTGAAGCATTCAAATGAAAGTACCCACCATACAATTTGTTGAAAAAGGCAAAGCCCTCCTTACAGAAACAGAATTTGTCTGCCAGGCGGGACCGGGCGAAGTGCCGCTTAAAACAGAGTGCACTTTGATCTCTCCCGGAACGGAATTTGCCTGTCTCAATGGCAACACCAATCGCGGTACAGTACAGTTCCCCATGACTCTGGGATACAGCGCTGTGGCAAGAGTCCTTGAAACAGGGGAAGGCGTCACGGAGTTCCAGCCGGGGGACCGCTGTTTGTGTTACCACTCCTTCCACAGGAGCTATCAGCGCTGTCCGGCTGAAAAAGTCGTCAAGATCGAAAGTGACGGTCTGCCTTCCGAAGAAGCTGTTTTCTGTGTGGTGGGCTGTATGGGGTTCCAGGGTGTCCGCCGCTGCCGCCCTGAGTTTGGGGAGTCTATGATGGTCATGGGGTTGGGACTTCTGGGACAGTTTGCCGTACAGACCGCCAGACAATCCGGGATCTTTCCTCTTATCGCCCTTGACTTTGCCTCCAGGCGGCGAGCTCTTGCTCTTGAGTCCGGCGCCGACTATGCCTTTTCACCTGATGATCCCGAACTGGATCAAAAGATCCGTTCTCTTACAGGCGCCGGGTGCAGCAGCGTCATTGAAGTCACAGGCGATCCTCAGGCGGTGATCCGGGGATTGTAGCTGACCGCTCCCGGAGGCAGGATCTCTCTGGTTGGCTGTTCAAGAACGGCGACTGAAAAGGTGGATTTCTACAATCTGGTCCACCGTCCCGGTATCTCTGTGCTGGGGGCACATAACATGGCGCGTCCTCAACAGGATAATCTCCCCGGTATTTGGACAATGAAAAACGATATGAAGACGCTTCTGCGTTTCATGGCGGCAGGCAGGATCAAAAGCACTCATCTTCTTGACCTGAAAGCGGATCCGGAAGATGCCCCCCATATTTATGAACGGATCTTCAACCGGGATCCGGATCTGCTCGGCGTCGTTTTTGACTGGAACAATTACTGATCTGTCAGCTATGAATAAATTCATCACACGTTACAACCTGAAAAATTTTCAGCAGCTCATCCCTCTGCTGATGCGCTGTTTTCCGGAGTTCTGGACACCCCGGCTGGCGGAAAAGAAATACTCTTTCCCCTATGATTTGAAATTGTTTGCCGCCCGTCTGGAGGGCAACCTCATGGGGTGTATCGGAGTCCACCCCTACCCCTTTTTCTTTGAGGGAGATGTTTATTCCTGCGGCGGCGTCTGT
>JAGBWB010000060.1 GCA_017629975.1 Lentisphaeria bacterium | reverse complement strand
TGAAGCGGCATTGGCATCGATCAGCAGAGTGTTTGCAGCGGGAGCGTCGTCAAAGACAAAGTTGAGGGTTCCGGTATTTTCAAGAGATTCAACGAGAATCTTACCACCATCGAGAACGGTAACACTGCTGCCTTCGTAGATGGCAAGAGTCTTAGCTGAGACTGTACCCTCAACAGTGAGAGAAGCCTGCATTTCACCCCATGACGCGGGCTGTCCGATCCACAAACTCTTATCGTGGGTGGAGCTGGCATCGGCGGCAATGGTCAGGCTGCCGCGGACATAATCAAGTCCGTCACCTTTACCCTGGCTGTGGAAATTGCCGTTGACTGTGATATTGCTGCCGTAGGAGTAGTACATGTACCCGGTTTCAAAATCAGCATTGAGAGTATAAGTACCATGCTGGAAGAAACCATAACCAGCAGTGATCTTACCGCCTTCAATGACATATTCAGCAGTATTGGTAGCCTTAGAACCGAAAGAGAAGTTATTCAAAGCAAGAGTTTTGCCCTCTTCAACGGTGATGGTGCCGCCATTAACAGCGGAAAGAGTTTTCACAGTGTTGTCACCGGTAAAAGTCACATCCCCCTGAGCAGAGATCGTTCCGCCGACGGTGGAGTCAACAAACTCAGCACCGACAGCAGCCACGATTGCGGAGCCGCTCACGGTGCCGATCTTGAGGGTGCTTTTGCCAGTGACATTGAAAGCGCCGTCGTTGACCAGCTTGGCGGTAACAACTGTGGAGTCTTCCACATTAACAGTACCGTTGCTCTTGACAACCAGCAAATCATATTTTCTCTCAATGGCGTTGCCGTCGGCATCAAAGGGAGTGGTGTAGAACTCAGAGTTGATGATGTTCAGAACGCCGGCACACTCTCCGGTAACAGTTTTGTCAATGCCATTCACAAAGGATCCGCCAACCTGGATATGAGCACCGGAATTGCCGTTACCGTTACCGATGTTGCGGACGATGGAGTCTTTGACGGTCAGCGTGGCAACTTCACCTTCACGATATCCGGCAGCGGAGCTGAGAACAGGGTTCCACCAGATCTGGGCATCCCAGCCGATTTCGTTGCTGTTATAGGGACCGTAGCTGTTGTCAACCTGTCCGGCACCGATACTGATGGCAGCGCCATAGTAAAGGACGCTGTTGTCAAGGACCATTTCGGCGCGGTCGATCAAGCTGATCCAGGAGGTGCTTAAAGTGGAATCTTCCACAGAGATCTCACCGGCAGTTCCCATGTGGGGACCGGAGTTGTTGGCGCCGAATGCCCAGTACTTGTAGGTTCCTGCTTCCACAGCAGCTTTCACGTCGGAAGCGCTGCGAGGCATTGCGGCAAGTTCTTCAGCAGTGTAGTTGCTGAAGTTGGCACCGAAAACAGAGTTGTTGATGCTGATACTGCCCTTACCGGCAGTGACCCAGCCGCCGCCGTTACCGCTGTAGTAAGCACTGCCGATCACAGAATTGTCAACGATCAGAGAACCACCGGCATTGGCAACATAAAGTTTGGCAAGTTTGAAAGTGGCATCCTTGAACTTTACAGTGGTCTCTGTATTTGCAAAGGAGAGACCGTAAGAAGTTGTATTCACAGTACCGCCGGTAATGGTGTAGATACCATTCTTTCCGGCATTGCCGAGACCGATCGTACCGTCGTCGATCTTTTCTGCACCGGCTCCGGTCAGATCAATGGTGATTTCGCCGCCGAGGTCACGGGCAGCCATGTAAGCGGCCTTGGTGGTGGCAAAGGCGTTGATGCCGAAGTATTTTCCTTCTGCAACTTCTTCACCGAAAGCGGCGTTCCAGGAGGAGTTGACATAGAATTTGGAAGTACCGACCTTGTAGATCTTGAGGTCACCGGTTTCGGTATCATACTTGCTCTTGAGACCGTTTGCGACGTCAGCTTCATCCAGAACGATGTTCCCCAGAGAAGCAGTTCCGGCGGCGGCATCGATGATGGTGGCGACGCCTTCCCAGGTATCGGTCACATCAACGGTAATGGTTCCGTTGTTGGTAAAGATGGTGGAAACGGTCATCTTGCTGGTTTCATCAATGCTGACAGTTCCGTTGTTGGTGAACTTGGTGGCAACGATGGAGCTGGCTCCGGAAAGAGAAATAGCAGCGGCACTGTCAATCTTGCCCAGGCTGTTGATCGCGGAGTTTTTCAGAGAGATCGTTCCATTCAAAGAGTTGCCTCCCTGGCCTTCCTTGCCGAGATTCATCGTGGAATCGGTCAGGCTGATTGAGTTATTGGCGCCCATGGAAAGATAAGCAAAATCTTTGGGCCCGACAAAGTTCAAAACTGATCCGTTGGTGGCAATGATGGCAGCATCACCATTCATCAGCACCTGTCCAGGCTGAGTATTGGGTCCCCCTATTGTTGAAAGTTTCGCATTGTCCAGTACAAGTTTTGCTTGTGAATATCCCTCGCCATCGGTATCACCGTTAAGCAGGATATACCCCATCTCAGCAGCAGTATCTTTCAAACTGAAAGTACCGGAGTAATGACCGAGATAGTTTGTCACTTTGAGCTGAACATCAGCCTCAGCGCCCTTTCCGGCGGCAGCAGAACCGACAACATAGACACCGGCCGCTTCATCAGCATAGTAGCGGCTCATGAAGGTGTAACCTTGGAGAGTTCCGTTGATAGTGGTGGTTCCGGAGTTGTAGAAGGTCGTAGAAGAAACAAAATCACCGTTAAGAGTGTTTTCCTGAGAGAGATAGGCATATTTGGCCTCAAAGGTGATACCGCTGCCGATCGTTGCCCCCGTGAAGTTGACATAGTTGGAATTGTCGCTGTCGGCAATGGTCACTGCACTGCCTTCCTTGGCAAGAATATTACCGCTGAAGGTTTTGCCGGAGAGACTTTCAGAAATGTCTGACCCAACCACAATAGCTTCAGTTGCTTCAGTTTTGGCACTGAGCGCAGCGTTCAGAGAAGTGAAAGCGTTGGTACCGACCGCAAGAACCTTACCGCCGGCAACCACTGTGTCGCCGTCATTCTGAGAACTCCAGATTTTATTCACATAGACCACAGACATGTCAGAAGAGGCGGGAATTTCTGTTCCTTCAACGACAATATTTTCATCTGCCGTTCCTTCAGGGATTTCAGTACCGCCGAAACCGCTGAATTTAGGGGTTACGCCCTCTTCAACTGCGTGAATCTGAGAAACTGAGATTGAATTACCGGAGATGTTGATTTCGCCATTGCTTCCTTCTTTGATGGCGGCGGCGTTATAAATACCGACCTGAGCACCTTCAATAAGGTTACCGGTGATTTCCACACCGCTGATCGTGCTTGCGCCGATACGGATGGCGCCCTGATACATACCGCAGGAACCTTCCTGAACATCTTTCACAATGTTGTCATTAATGG
The DNA here is from genome assembly GCA_017629975.1 of Lentisphaeria bacterium. Lineage (GTDB taxonomy): Bacteria > Verrucomicrobiota > Lentisphaeria > Victivallales > Victivallaceae > UBA1784. The sequence continues at coordinate 7,990 of JAGBWB010000060.1, read as the reverse complement.
CAACGGTCATATCGCTGTTATGCAGATCGGCACAATAAACAGCACTGGCATAACTCTTTTCAATCACGTTTCCACTGATCTGAACAGTCTGTTCTCCGCTGCCCATATAGGTAGTACCGGTCAAACTCAGCTGAATGGCATGTGCAGCCGCATAGGTGATAACATTATTGGAAATATCTGCATCCTGCACATTAGCGGCGTAAATCAATCCGTAACCGCTGTATGCCTCATCATTATAGTAACCGTTGCACTCATTGTTGCGGACAACAAGATTTTCAAAGCCCCAGGTTCCCAAAGAAAGGAAGATACCATAGGTTCTGGTCATACCGGCCTTGGTCAAATCAAAGGTGCAGTTTTCAATAGTCACATTACGCAGATTACCAGTCTGAGAAATACAGCTTGCATTGCCTGCGTAACCGGTCACGCCTGATGCATCTGCTTCAGCGGCAACAAAATTGATGCCGTCAACCACCAAATCAAAGTCGGTTCCGCCGATATTAAGACCGCGCATGGTGACATCACCATCAGCTTTCAGGGTCAGTGATTTGTTGATTGTAACACGTTCATCGGTTCCAGCGTATTCGCCTCCCTGCACAACGATCGTATCACCCGCAGCAGCTGCGCTCACAGCCTCCTGGATGGTCAAAAAATCACCATCACTTGTTCCTACATACAATGTAGCCATAATAATTTCCTTTTTGTTTAACTTCTGTTTAGTTTACTTACTCGGAACAAAAACACAACACAAGCCTCCCCCCTGCCGTTGAAAGCCGGGGAAAACTTGTGTTGCGCTTTTGTCTGTTGTTTTTCATAAAATCCTTAAGAAATACCGTGCCCACAGGCACGCCGCATCTCATAGCCGCAGAACGGCAGTTTTACAGAGTTTGACTCCGGATGCCGCAGCGCCGGAACTCCGCGTGGATCTTTTTTGCTTCTGCGCTCTGTATGAAGAACGCACCGGCAGGTGTTTCGCAGGGAAAAAGCAGCTTTCGGGTGTTGTAAATGCTTTGACGGATAAGGTGATGTGAGAGGTATTCTGTAAGATAAAGTCAAAGGACCAGGAAGTGTTGACCGTAAAAACGCAACTCCCGGAATCAGGGTATGAGGGAATGACGGAAATGATTTTTCCGCATTCAGGAAGGGCTCCTTCAAGGAAGATCTGTACATCTTCCCCGGCAGAAGCGCAAAAAATATTGTTTTGCTGCAAATCCATTTTCAACTGTTTTTTTTAAGTCAGAAAAGACAGTTCCCTCTCTTGTGCACAAAGAGAGAATTGCAAAAACATAAAACACCTTGGGTATAATTTAGCACCTTTCAGTGGATATTTCAAGTCCAATATACGAATTTTTTACAGATTTTTACACTTATTTCTTTCCGCCGGAAAGAGGACTTGACAAAAATCATTCAGAGAGGTATATTACTTCAAAAGTATTCAGTTCATTCAATTTCAGCATAAAAATCAAGGTTTTCGCAACATGAAAAAGAAAAAAGAGATCTTTGCCATATATTTCCCCAGCTGGCATCCCGACCGGCACTATGAAAAATGGTACGGCAAAGGATTTTCAGAATGGGAACTGCTCAAGACCACACGCCCCCTCTTTGAAGGACACCACCAGCCCCTTGAACCGGAATGGGGATATTTTGATGAATCCGACCCCGTATATATGGAAAAACAAATCAACCTTGCCGCCGACAGCGGCATCACCGGATTCATGTTTGACTGGTACTGGTACGGGGGAGATCAGTTCCTTGAAAAACCTCTTGATGAAGCCTTTCTCAACGCCCCCAACCGGAACAGACTCAAATTCTTCCTCATGTGGGCAAACCACAACTGGGGCATCTGGCCCGCCCTTGACAACGGTCTGCGCGCCATGAACGGCAACGAAAATCAGGCAAGTACCCTCTTTCTGACAATACGCCACAGCGAAGCGGATCTGCGCGAAGTTATGAGATTTTGCTGCAAAAAATATTTTTCATGCGAAAATTACTGGAAAATCAACGGAAAACCTGTCTACTCCTTTTACAACTGCAACAAACTTTTTGACTCCATCCCCCCCGCCGATGTGCTGAAGATCATCAACGAAGAGGCGCAGAAAGCCGGATTCCCCGGCATCTACACCCTGATGAACATCGGCTGCTGCAACGATAATGAATATTTCTGCGGCTGGGGCAGGATCCCGCGGCTGCGCGAGGCGGGTTTTGACGCCGCTTTCGCCTACAACAGCGGACTCCGCAGCAACTATAAAGAGTGTGTCGCCCCCGATAAACCCACAATTGAGTATACGTTCAAAATGGAAAATCAGCGTCACTGCTGGCAGCAGATCGCCGCTCAGGGACTCCCTTTCTGCCCGAGTATCACATTAGGTTTAGATGTCTCCCCCCGATGGAGCAGAGACCTCACCTATCCGTGGGACTTTGAAAAAATGGGGTACTACCCCATCACCGCCGGGAATACTCCTGAACGGGTGGGGGAACTCCTGAATGATGCCTTCTCTTTTGACGCAGATGCACTCATCATCAACGCCTGGAACGAATGGAGCGAAGGCATGTTTCTGCTCCCCGAAAAGAAACGGGGCAGTGCCTATCTTGACACCATAAAGAAAATCATCGCTGAACATCAATAAGCAAATGCCGCCGGTGAAACTTTATGGACAATAAGGAACTTTTCACTCACAAGTCAGAAGATTATGCCAATTTCCGTCCCTCATATCCCGATGAAGCACTTCAATTCCTGCGGGAAAAGTGCCCGGGCAGTCACGTTGCGGATATAGGGGCGGGAACCGGGATCTTCACAAAGATGCTGCTGAAATACTTTGATAGTGTCACCGCCGTTGAACCCAATGGAGAGATGCGGGAAAAGTTCAGAGCCTTTCTGCCGGGCGTTCCCTGTCTGGCGGCTTCAGGTGAAGATACAACACTCCCTGACGCGTCAGTGGATCTTATCACTGCGGCTCAGGCCTTTCACTGGCTGGATGAAGAAAAGTTCAAAAAAGAAGCCATACGGATCCTGCGTCCCGGCGGCAAAACTGCCATCATCTGGAACAGCTCAGTGAAAAATGACTTCACAATTGAAAGGGATGATATCTGCAAAAAGTATTGTCCCCGGTTCCGCTCAGGGCACGCCGGGAAACGCTCCCCCGCAGAGGGAGACGCCTTTCTGCGGCACAGCTATTTTAAATACGTTGAATTCATCTCTTTCAGCAATCCTTTTGTCATGGACCGCACAGGATTTGAGGGAAATATGCGTTCACGCTCCTACATGCCCTCCCCCCGGGAAAGAATTTACGGGAAAGTGATGGAGGAACTCCGCGCCCTGTTTGAAAAGTACGCCGTAAACGGTGTAGTCACTGAGGAGATGTCAACTCAAATCTATCTCGGCTCTTTTGAGTGATCCATTATCTTCTCAAAACGGAAGAATCCGGAACTCTTCACATCTTTGAACTCCTCCGTAAGATCCTGCTCCTCACGGTGAAATTCACTGTAAAACTCAACGATCCGGAAATGGCACTTGTGGAGATAAAAATGGATGTTCCGCCGCTCAAAGTAGGGCGTAAAGGTCTCCCACACCACGGCGTCAGGATAATGGGACTCGATCGCCTGCCATGCACGCGTTCCTATTTTTTTATTGAGGAACTCTTTGAAGATAAAAAGGAGATCAAGGGAATATCTGCCCCCGCCCTCCTTTTTAATGATGGTGCCCCCGGCACGTTCTCCGCCGGCAGTGATGATGAAAACATCAAACTGCGGATCCTTCAACGCTTCATCCACTTCGTTTTCAGGCGGGATCGGCGCCGCATCAAGGGTTCCGAAACGATCCAGAACGCCCTGCTCAAAGGCAGACCTCATCTCTCGCCTGAAAAGAGGCACTTCGTGATCTTCAATTTTTCTCAGATGAATATTCAACTTTTCAGCCTCTGCCCCTTGAAAATCAAGATGCTCAGAATCCTGCTTGTTTCAGGAAATCTGCGTCATCTTTCACCTTTGACAATCCCCTGAGGGTGATGGTGAAATTCAAGGTCTTTCCGGGACGGATGGTCAGGGGTGTATTGGGTTCGGCGTCATCGTACTTCTTGCCGAAGAAACTGCGGCAGAATTCAAGAGTGTAGACTTTGCCCTCTCCCTTATGGTTGCCCTTGGAACTGAACCACACATAACTGTGGGTGGTCACAGCTCCGCCGATGATGGCAAGTCCCTTGCCGAGTTCCGTATCATAAGCGCCCATGAGAGGCTTGGTCAGCCGCACGGAACGGCGCTCAAAGAAGGTTGGCTTGTCAAGGCGGAAATGTCCCTGTTCCAGCTTGTCGCGGTCATACTTCACAGGAACCACCAGTTTGTCATTCGCCTGAGGGATGGCCCCAGTACCGATTCCGGGGAGGAAACGGCCGCGCCAGGGGAGCTGAAGGTGTTCAGGGTCGTCTGAGGCACTGTCAGCGGGCATCAGATTGGTGATTTCGTAATCCATGACAAGATCAGGGGAACCGCTCTTCAGACTCATGGTCCGCTTGATGGCGAAACTCGTTTCAGGAAGAGGCATGGAAAAACTCAGAGAGATCCGGTCAGAGGTAAGCTGACGGAGCGTAATGTTCCAATCCACAAAGGAAACGGGCCAGATGCCGTTGCCGCCCGCGTCAGAAAATCCGTCATAACCGGCAAGTTGGGTGAACATATCCCGGGTGACCTTCTGAGCGGCGCGCTCCTGGGGAGAAAGGAGCTTGCTGAAAGGTCCGGGAACAAGAGTCTCAACTCCGTTGACTTTGAAAGAGATCAAAGTTCCGCCGGTTTCAAGGATCGTTGCCCGGATGATGCCGTTGTCAAGGCAGAGAGCGGGGTGGCCCCTGAAAAGAACAGGAGTCACTTTGACTTTGAAGTTTGCCATATTCCCTGCTTTTGCAGCTTCAGAAGCAAGAGCAAGGTAATATTCAGAACGTTCAAAAAGACGCCAGTCAAAAACCTGACGGGCTCTGTCAAAGAAAAACTTTTCAAGAGGATTGACAAACTTGCGGCTGCTTTTCAGAGCTTTGGCGGCAATGGTGTATTTGAGTTTCCCCACCAGTTCCCCGGTGCGGGCGCGTTCTTTCTCGGTATAGGGGCGTCCCTTTTTCACCTGAGCCAGGAACTCCGCGGCACTCTTTGCATCAATCTTTTCTTTGGCGGCACGCTCAACAAGAAGAGCAAGCTCTTTCAAGTTGGGATCAGCGGCAAGTTCAAAGCGCCGTTCAAGAGTGATGCTTTTTTTGCCGTCGGAAAGTTCAATCCTGACACTGTTGACGCCGATCTTCCCGAGGTTGAAAGGAACTTCAAGAACCTTGTTTCCCGCTTTCCCCGCAATTTTTCCGTTGATCCGGACAAGAGTTCCGGCAGGGGCAAAGACCTTGAAAACCACCTTTGAAAGTTCGGTTTTACTGTTGCTTGAGGGGGTGGAAATCACAGTCGCAGGGAACTTTTTGAAACTTTCAATATCTTCCGCCAGCTCATGACGCACCTGATAAAGCAGATGGGAGTCATTCACATATCCGAAAGGCACCACAGGGATGAGAGTCTTGAGAATCTCCATGACTCTGGTTCTGCCAATGCCGGGATAGCGCTTGTCGATCAGCTGTTCAAGAATACGCATGTAGTCAAAGTCATCAATACTTTCGCGGATCATGGCTGAACGCTGTGACGCAACGTTGCCCTCCCCTGCCTTGCGGGGAGGATAGAACAAGGTGGCACCGCCGGCACCGTAACCGGTTCTGTCAAAGTCTGTCCAGGGGTTCACATCCTTGTAGGTCCAGTTGGTGCACCAGAGAAGTCCCCCTGAGCCGTTGCCCGCATAAATGCGCCAGGAGTAGAGGCGGTTGAGGATATAATCATGATTGCTGAGACGGACTGCCCAGTTGTAGAACCAGACATCGCCGCCGTTTTTCCGGTGTTTGGCCTGTTCCTCTTCATTGTAGTATCCCGGAGCGAGAGGCACGCAGAATGTATGGACATAGCCGATCTGATCAGTGACCATCTTGGGGATCATGATCTTCAGATCAGGCGCCGCCTTGTGGATGGAGTCAAGGAGCTTTTTCAAATCAGCGTGAACCTTGGCGGGAGGTTCATCATAAAGATAGGCATAAAAGTCGATTCCGGGGAATTTTTTCTTCACATGGGCGCAGAAAGCTGCGGCATATTCCCCGGCGCATTTGAGTCCCTCGGGGGAAACAAGGTTGAAGTTCCCGAAAGGACTTTTGCCCGGTTTTTCCCGGAGTCCCTTTGAACCGAACCAGCCGTCATTATCCCCTTTCATGGTCAGAATGGGCACAGGGATACTGCGCTGTCCGTATTTTTTGACCCGGTATTCCACATGCTTGTCAAATTTGCTCCAGTCGGTGACGACAAGAGTACCGTTTTCAATCTTGTAAAGAGGTGCGGGAGTCCAGAGCGCCTGATTTCCGGTCATGCGGTGCTCTTTGAGGAGTTTGTGGAAATTTTCGATCTTCTCAGCATGAGGGCGTTTGTCCCACACATTGTATCCCCGGTGGGGCTGAAGATAGAAATAACTTTTCATGTGGGGCGTCTCAGGGAGTTCGAAGTTGAACACCCGGAGTTTCAAGGTAAATTCGCCCAGCACTTTCTTGCCGGAAAGCACCTTTGCACTGCCTTCATAGATTCCGGCAGCCGTATTGGCAGGGACAGTAACCCGCACAAAAAAGGGCAGATTCTGTGTGCTGTCGGCATCAGCACTCTTTTCAGGGAGCAGCGGGTCGGCGTTGAGACCTTTCAGAGAGGGATTGTCCGGCTTTTTAAGATCAACATACCCCACGCGGCAGAAAGAAAGCGCAGCAGCGGGGATGCTCCCTTTCTGACCTTTAAGAGCGGAAAATGCAAGCGTCACACCGGGAAGATTTTTCTTTGCGCTGACCACGATCTGAAAGGGTTCAGATTCATTGGCGGCGGCGGCAACTTCAACGGTGGAACCCTTTTTGATATTGGCAGGGACAGAAACTGCCGGGACCTTGAGGTAAGCCGCCTCTTTCCAGATGGTGCAATCGGCGGAGTCCTTCAAAAGCAGGGCGCCTGCGTTCCGGTTTTCAGGAACTTTTTCCTCAATGATGCCGTAGTAGAAGTCATCCAGATAAACCTGCTGTTTCCCGTCAAACCACAAGGTCACAACCACCCGCACACAGTTGGCAGGGGGATAGAAAGAAAGATTGATATCGTGCCACTCCCCGGCAGAGGCGGGAAATTCGGGAAAAAGATAGCGGATGGGTTTCTCTTTGGCATCAAGGAATATCACCCGGCCGGAAAGACGGGTCTTGCCCTCCCGGGAACCCACAAAGTAAGAACCGGTGAAACGGTATTTTTTTCCGGGAGTGTGGGCAAGTTTGGTAAAGTTGAGTTCCATGCCCTTCTTGTTGTCTTCGCAGCGCATCCGCAGAGACCAGCGGCCGCTTTTGGCTTTGTCGGTGGTGCGTTCAAAAACCCGGATGGGAGCTGTGTTGGAAATAAGCCTGGGATAGTAGCTTGCCATATTGGGGGTTTCAAAACCGCCGTTGAGGATCAGATTGCCGTCTTCTGAATCCGTGGGGAACTCAGGAGAGCAGACAAACTTGTCAACTCTGACTTTTTTGATTCCGACGAACCAGAAAGAAAAAGAAAATTTGGCTGCTCCGGCAGGAACTTTGATGCTGTAAAAAAGATCCTGCTTCCCTGTATCGGCAGGCGCAAATTCAGCAGGAAAACTGTTGAGTTTGGGCAGATGTTTGCCGTTTTTGTCAAAGTAGAAGATCCGCGCCGAAACCTTGCGCCGGGGGGCGTTCCCCAGTTCAATGATCTCAAAAGGCACTCTGACATAAAGAGTCTTCCCCGTTTCAGGTGTATTCAGCTTGTGAAAATTGATTTCAGCACAGCCGTCAGGGGTAAAAGTTTCAAGAATAAGGGCATTTTTCTGGCGCAGAACTTTCCCTTTGCCCTTAAAAATGCGGACATCAGGCACATAGGTTTTAGTTTTCTCCAAATCTCC
>JAGBWB010000059.1 GCA_017629975.1 Lentisphaeria bacterium | reverse complement strand
TCCGGTTCTCTGACTCTGAAAAATTTGAAAGATGTCGTGCTTTCCGATATGAATTTCAATAGTGCCAAATGGAACAAATGCCTTATCTCTTTTGAGAAATGCAGCATCAAAGTCGAAAATATGGACTTCGACGGTTGTACTTTCACCATGAAGGATACGCAGAGTACTTTCAAAGAGAATCTCTTCAAAAATGTGACCTTTGCCGCCGCGGCAGGCAAAGTGATCCTTGCCAACAGCGATCTTGAGAAGTGTGTTGTGAAAAGCTCCGGTCGGGTGGTTGTCAGAGAAAATATCCTGAACAATGTAAATGTTGCAGCCAAAGAGGTTGTTTCAGAACACAATGGTTTCATGACTGCTCAGGAGTTCAAAAAGTGGCCCTTCAAAGAAACTTTCCAAAGTTTCGTCGCAGGCGTCAACGGTACAGTCCCTCTGAAGAACCGGCTCCACGGCAGCCGCGGCACCTGGATCGGCGGTAGAGTTATTCCCGACAAAAAGCCGCCCCTTGTAGTTGAATACGCCAAAGTGACCCCCTTGAGCTGCGGCACCAGAGCTCTGGTTTCCTGGAATACTCCTAAAGATTATGTTGAGGCCTATTTGACAGTCAGACAGGGGACAAAAAGAGTTTTCCATGACAGAGTGCGTTTCGGACAGTATCTGAAATGTTCCAATGATATCTGCATCCCCGATCTCAAGCCCGGAACGGTTTACGAGGCAGAGCTGACTCTTGCCCGTCACAATGAGGCGTGCTCCTGGCAGAAGAAAATCCGCTTTACCACCCCAAAGATCGCTCAAAAGAGTGTTCCCCGGATCCTTGAGGTTGGCAAAGGTAAAAAATTCATTCACATCGCCGATGCAGTCCGTGCCGCCTCCAACGGTGACACGGTTTTGATCGCTCCCGGATTTTATCCTGAAATAATCAACGTTTTCGCTGATAATGTGACCATCAAAGCCGCCAAACCCGGAACGGTCAGGATCAGCGGTGCAAATATGTTTGACTACACCATTCAGGCCGCCAATGTGAAAGGATTGACGGTTGACGGAATCGACTTTGTGGATTCCCGTTACTCCGGCAGTTCCAGGATGATCTCTCTTTTCCGCAGCGAAAGAATAAAGATCATCAACTGCCGTTTTCTTGCAGGAGCTGCCCGGAGAATGGGAAATCTGCACATTTTCGGCAGATATATCAAGGGTTTTGAAGTGAAAAATTGTGTCTTTGACCAAGCGTTCCACAGCATCTGGCTGATGGAATCTGAAAAAGTGTTGATCGATCACAATACCATCTGGGGCTCCGGTATCAACGCCATGCACATTGCCGGCGGCAACGGCGCCAAAGTCACCATCACCAACAATTTGTGTGTGGATGTCGTTGCAAATCACGTAAGTCCTGCCATTTCTGTGGGGCACAGCAAGACCAGACTTGTTTGCGACTGGAACATGTACTGGTTCACCAAAAAACGCTGTCCCTTCCAGAAAGTTTTCGGGATGGGCGGCAAATTGGGTATCCACTCCGTCGGTCAGGTCATGCGGCAGGATGCTTATGTGACTATTGACGAGTGCCGTAAACATTACGGTGTTGAGAAAAACGGTCTCTTTGCCGATCCGAAGATGAAAGATCCTGAAAAAGGCGATTTCACCCTTGCTGCGGATTCTCCCGCCCGCAAGCGGGGCAGTGACGGCAAAGATATCGGTGCCGATTTAACAGTGTGGGAATAATCTCAAAAGAAAGTCTTCTCAATGCGCTCTTTTGCTTTGTTTGAAATTGTAAACGGTCTGCGGAAACTTCTGACGCCGCGGGATAAATGGTGTCTGCTGGGGCTGGTGCTGCTTCTCTGCATCGGCGCCGCCATGGAAATCGCTGGCCTTGGATTATTGCTGCCCCTGGTGGCGGCTTTTACGAAACCAGAGCTCTTTGAGCAAAATAGCGCATTGCGTCTTTTCAGGCATCTTTTCAGCCGGGCGGATGAAAAACAGTTCCTGCTGATCTGCTGCGGTTGTATCATCTGTGTATACATATTGAAAAATATATGGCTTTATTTCACAATGCGCCTTTACTCCACCTTTACTTACGGCAGGCTTGTGGATATCAGCAACCGTCTTTACTCAGGTTTTCTTTATGCCCGTTACCGTTATTTTGCCGAATACGGGAAAGTTGAATTACAGACGCTCATCAACAAAGTGGATCAGTTGGGAGGCTTCGTTCTGCTGCCATGTATGGTCGTGATGGTGGATCTTTTGACCATTGTTTTCATAACTGTGATGCTGCTTTTCACTATTCCCCGGGTGGTTCTTGAATGTGCCCTGATTTTCGGCAGCGGCACCTTGTGTGTCTACTTTCTGCTGCGTAAGGCAAGTTTACGCATCGGAAGTGCCCTGAATGATGTCATAACCCGGATCAATAAGGTATGCTATTACTCTTTTGAAGATATCAAGAGCGTTAAAGTTATCGGGTTGGAAAAATTCTTTTCAGGGAAATTCAGTGATGCCCGTAAGGAACGCGGCGATCTGGAAAGAGATTGCTACTCTCTCGGACAGGTTCCCCGTCTGGTTCTGGAAACTCTGGCAGTTACTGCGGCTCTCCTTGTTCTTGCCATTATGCTTTACAGAGGGGAACCAGTGGGAACTGTCATCCTCAGTTTCAGTTTGCTTATTGCAGCCATGTCCAGACTTCTGCCTGCCATTAGCCGCATCAACTATTCTTTGAACAGTATAAACAGCGGTTATTCGATTTTCAGCGGCATCATTTCTGCAACAGAATGGGAAAAGGAAAATCTGGGGACTTCTGACGGAAAGATGGATTTCAGGGAGGTTGTCAAAGTTGAAAATGTTTCTTTTTCTTATCCCGGAGTTGAGCGCAAAGTGATAAACCATCTGAGTTTTGAAGTGAAACGCAACGGTTCCCTTGCCATTGTCGGTCCTACCGGCGGCGGAAAAAGTACCCTGATAGATCTGCTCCTGGGACTTCAGCTCCCCTCTGAGGGCAGGATCACAGTTGACGGCAGGGATATTGCTTCCGCACTGGGGGCATGGCGTAAACTTATCGGTTTTGTGCCTCAGTTCATCTCTCTTGCCGATGACTCCATCGCCGCCAATGTGGCGCTGGGATGCGGTGAAGAGATGATGGACCGCAACCGGGTGCGTGAGGTGCTCCGCATCGCACAGCTTGAAAAGTTTGTGGACACTCTGCCTCAGGGAATGGATACTCTGATCGGGGATAACGGGATCCGCCTTTCAGGAGGTCAGCGGCAGCGGCTGGGGATCGCCCGGGCACTCTACCGGGATCCCGAGATCATTATTTTTGATGAGGCAACAAGCGCCCTTGACTCGGAAACCGAACAGGCTCTTATTGATGCCCTTGACTCTCTGTACGGAGAAAAGACCCTTATTATGGTGGCACACCGTCTTTCCACCATTGAGAAATGCGAACAGCGCATTGAAATCAGGGCTGCTGCGGAGAATTTGTAAGATAGCGCACAAGCACTTCAACGTTGGCAGAAAGTTCCGGCACGTTGACACAGACTTCCTTGTGCCCGGGAATGAAATTTATGACCCGTCCGCCCCAGGGGGTGTAACTTTCACTGCATTGAGGATAACTTTCGCCGTTGATGCTCCCCACCATCAGAAACATGGCGGGCTGAGTCTGCTCAAGAGAGGTGTAAACTTCATCTTCGGGAAGTTCAAAAGGCAACAGTTTTGCGGCTAATTCGTGGCGGCATTTGCACACATTGACCGTACATGGCCCCTGGGGATGGGTGGAGCGCTCCACCTGATCCGGATCATTGGGGCGCACCCACCTGAGACCGGTGATTTTCCGCCACCACTCCCACTGCCAGAAGGCGGCGCTTGAACCATGGAGCAGAAGCAGAGCTCCGCCCCGTTCACAATAGCGTCTCACTGCTTTTTCAGCACCTGTACCCGGATGGGGCAGGGAACAGGTGCCGCCAATAAGGTGGAGTATGAGGAGTTCACACTCCTTTTCCCATGAGCCCTCTTCCAAAACTGAGAAATCATCTTCAAAAAAAGCGGTTCTGTTTTTCAGCTCTTCCGGGAAGTTCTGAAAAATATTTCTGCCCGCGTGGGTATTGTAGTGGTTGTCAGCAAAGAAAAAAATCATGGGAAACACGTTTTCAAGAGGATTCAGTTTTTCTTCAAACGTTCAGCAAGTTCGCGTTTGCGTTCTTTAAGGATCTCTGCCTCTTTCTTGACCTTGTAGAAAGGATCAAGAGGATAGCATCCTGAAACAAGTCCGTTGCGGGGAGCAGTGGTACAGTCGCCGAAGGTACGGCAGAGTTTCTTTGTCTGCATGGGGGAACCCGCCAGAGAGTCCGCACAGATCTCAGGATAGGCAAGAGCCTGACGGCCGATACCCACGAAATCCGCCTGATTGTCGCGCACAACTCTCTGGGCGATGTTGACCATGTACTCCTGAAGACAGCTGTATCCGGAACCCACCAGTTTGATCCTGTCGCCGAACTCTTTTTTCAGTTCCGCCACAGTTTCGATCTGGCGGCAGGCGCCTGCAACGGGATCTTCCGGAGGCAGATAGCCGTCCCAGACAGGATAGTAGGCAGGACGCTGGAAGTGGGGATTGTAGTAGGGACTGCACACGGTTGTGCAGACCAGTTCAATACCGAGTTCGCAGCAGAGCTCAAGGAACATCTTGGTTTCAGTAAGATCCCTGCCCAGACCGGTTCCGTCACCGCCGAAAGCGTAGGGGTAGTTGCCCACTTTCACTTCCCCGCGCTCCATGGGGACGCCTCTGCGGTCGGCACCCGGCTCAAAGGGAATGCAGTCAAAGAGGGAAAGACGGGTCGCAATGGCAAGGCCGGGAGCCGCTTCACGGATCGCCGCAACGATTTCCCGGAAGAAACGGGTGCGGTTTTCAAAGGAGCCGCCGTAGGCGCCGGGACGGGTGAAAGCGCTCAGGAATTCGTGTCCGAGATAGCCGTGTGCCATTTTTACGTCCACAAAGTCAAAGCCCAGCTTCTGTGACAGAACAGCAGCTTTGGCAAAGTGTTTCACCACATTGGGGATCTCACTGTCACTGATGACATTGGCGCTGGTACAGTGGAATCTTTCATCCAGCAGCGGGTGGGAGTAGGCGGTCACAGACTCAAGTTTTGCGTCATCATGGGGATGGCTGTAACGGCCGGAGTGGGTGAGCTGAAGACCGATCAAAGTGTCATCGGCAGTGCCGAAACGTTCAGCATGGGTTTTCCGCATCTCATCCAGCAGAGCGCCCAGTTTTGAAGCGTTGCTCTCAGTGAGCATCAGCTGGCGGGTGTTGCTTCTGCCGGACTCCATGACAGCGCAGGCTTCGCAGCCGAAAAGAAGTTTAGCGCCGGAGATGGCAAAGTTGTGCCACCGGCGGCGGGTCAGATCGCTGGGGGCGCCGTCGCTTTCACAATCCCAGCCTTCCATGGGGAGAATGCACCAGCGGTTGCCCACTTTTCTGGAGTAGACGCTGATCTCTTTGCCCATGGGTGAATTGGGGGCGGCTTCGATTACATCGTCAAGTTCCTGCTTCAAGCCGAGGGAACGCAGGTGTGAACGGAACTCCGCCGGAGTTTTGAAAGATGATATCTTGGGAATAGGATTGCTGCTCATTTATTTTTCCTCCATAACAAAAAATTGATTGCCTTCAGGGTCAACACCTCTGCGGCATTCATTACATCCCAGGTGAAAGGTTTCCTTAAACAGGGGGAAACCGGATTTTTTCAAACGTTCTTCAAGCGCCGCCATATCAGGAGTGGTAAAACTCCAACATGCGGCAGAAGAACCGTGTTCAAGAAATTTGGCAGTTGTTTTTATCAGATAGAGTCCGGATTCCTCTCCCAGTCGGTAGTAGCTGCCGAAAGAGGAAAGAAGCTCCGGTGTCCCGAGCTGCAATATCTCCCGATAGAATTTGTCGCAAAGGGGCAAATCGTTGACTTTGATGACAACTGCGCTTTTCATGGCGGTCAAGCCTCCGCTTCGCGGATGACTGTTGCGTTGAGAGAATCGGCAAGTTCAATGTACTCTTTGACAGAAAGTTTGCCGTCGCGTTTGGCGGCGATCCGTTTGGCAGCTTCAGCATTGTTGCAGAGCAGATCAATGGCAATAGCCGCAAGGATCTTGGCATTGGTGACATAGGCTTTCTCTTTGTCAGCGATCCTGTAACTGATGCCGTGGGAAGTCCCCGTTGCTCCGGCGGTATATCCGTGAAGCGTGGGCATAATGGTGCTCAAATCGCCCATATCTGTGGAACTGCACCTTGAAATGGAACCGCGGTTCGGGATTTCCGGATCGATTTCTCTGACAGCGTTGCTGTAAAGTTCTTCAAGTTCATTGTCGTCATACTGGGGCATGTAGCCGGGAATAGTCTCTATTTCCACTCCGGCGCCCACTGCCATGGCGGCACCGCTCATGGCGCGGTCGAACTCTTTGTGAAGCACTTTGAGTGTTTCAATTTTATCTGCACGCAGCAGAAACTCCATTTTTGCCTTGTCGGGAATGATATTGACCACATCTCCCCCTGAGGTAACGATGCCGTGGATGCGGATCGTGGGGTTCATTCCTGCCCAGCGCTCACGCAGAAGTCCCACCGCACTCTGGGCAAGGGTCATGGCGTGAAGCGCGTTGATGCCGCCGCCGGGAGCTGCGGCATGGCAGGAAAAGCCTTTGAAGGTCACTTTTTTAGTGATGAATCCGTTGTGGGGGCCGTAAGCATAACAGCCGCCGCTGTGGAGCATGAATGAGAGAGCCACATCGTCGAAGACGCCCCGGCGGATCAGTTCGCCTTTGCCGCCCAGAGAGGCGATCTTGCCCTGAGAGATCATGTCAAGGCGTTTCTCAATTTCAATGCACTCTTCGGCGGGGACGGCTACAAATGCGATTTTTCCGCTGAGTTCTTCTTTGATTCCTGCGGCGGCGATACCGATAGCGGCGCCCAGCATTCCTGCCATGCTGGCATTGTGGCCGCAGGAGTGGACTGCGCCTGTTTCAGGATCACATTCAGGATGTGTGGGCAAAATCAGAGAGTCCATTTCGCCCAGCATGGCGACAGTGGGCCCCTCTGAAGAAAAGGTCATATCTCCTCTGACGCCGGTGAGACCGAGTTTTTCCTGAGTTGGCAGATTCAGGGAGTTCAGTACTTTTGCTGTCAGGGCAGCTGTTTTGTATTCTCTGTAACCGGGTTCAGGATTTTTCCAGATGGTTTCGCCGATCTCTATGATTTGCTCTGCGTTGGCATCAATAGCGGCAAAGACTTTTGCTTTCAATTCTGCGTTTGTCATAACTTAATTCCTGTGTGATGATTAAGGTTTTTATGATGTTTTCCTGAAACGGTTCAAAAAGGGAAAATTTGTCAAATCCTTACCTGGGGCTGCATACGGTAATAGGCTCCACCCAGAAGTGTTACTGCTGTTTCAGCGACTTTTCTGGGGTCTGCGAAACCTTTGACAAAAAGATCAAGGTAGACGGTACGTTTTTCCGGATCGGCTGCGCCTGAAAGAGTACCTGTATCCAACAGCTGCACAAAACTGAACCATCTCTCCCCTGCCGGGGCAAGAGTTAATTCACCAGAGGCGGTCAATCCGCTCTCTTGGAGAAACTTGCTGATGAATTGAGCGACTGCACTCTGAGATGTGAAGTCAAGATCTTTGCAGCTGCAGATATCCATGGCGCAGGAAATGCCTTGAGCGTTGGTTTCTTCGCAGCGGCTTTTCCAGGAGAGCTGGAAACTCCGGCAGTTCTGCTGTTCCACGACGGGGACCATTCTTTCTATGCCGTTGTTGCCGACGATCCCCCGGTTGACCAGGCTGGAGACAACATGGTGCTTTGAAGAGATCCCTTGAGCGATGACCGCGATGGCTTTGTCAAAATCCACCCCGTCGCCGCAGGTGAAAAGGTCAACTGCGGCGTATTCGTGTTCGGGCCAGGCGTGGACAGCAAAGTGGGATTCACTGATGACCACCACGCCTGACACCCCCTGGGGAACAAATTGATGGAAATTGGAGTCAATGACTGTCGCACCTGATTGTTTGGCGGCGTCAATAAAAACTTTTTCCATGAGAGCGGCATCTGTCAATTTGGCAGGGTCGCAATCATAAAACTCAATTGTTTCCTGGCGTCCGAGAGCGAATCCCTCCGCTGCCCGGACACTTTTTCCGGAACCGGGTCCCATCATGGTCTGTCAGCGTTCAGCGGTGATGGAGGGATCAAGGCTGCACTGGGAGCTGAGTTCCTCCATGAATGCAGACTGGAGCAGCTGAGATTTCTGCATACGCATGATCATCATGTACTGGCTCTCTTTGTCCTTGTAGTTCTTGTAGTCAGGAGCCTTTCTGGCAACCAGATTGACCATCTGCAAGTTGGACATGGGGGCGGAAATAGCGCCCACGGACATGCTGATGGCAGCAGCCATAGCCTGTTGGAACTTGGGATCGGCGGCAGGTTCGGAAAGGGTGAACTTCACAGTTGAATATTTCACGCCTTTGAGAGAGCTGAAAGCCTTAGCCTGCTGGGCGGCAGGGAGCTTGCGGATCGCCACATAAGCTGTTTCAGCAGCTTTGCGGGCAGCCTTGTAGAGTTTGTCCTGAGCAAGGTCGGCACGGACTTTGGCAAGGACTTCATTCAGCTGGGCAGGACGGGTGGCAGTACGGCTGCGGAGGAATCCCACGCAGGCACCGTCAGAGGTGGCGACGGCTTTGGTCACAGGATTGCCGGCGACCTGATTGAGAGCATTCACCAGATCGGCAGAGTGGATGGAACCGATGCTGCGGGCGTCAAGAAGAACTTTGGGGTTTTCCATAACAGCCAGTCTGAGCTTGTCAGCAGTAGTGCGGAATGCTTTGATCTTTTCGCTCTGCTGATTGGCAGCGGAAACGGCATCGGCAGCGGTAACAGCAAATTCTTCAGCGGCGCGCTGGGCGAGATCGGCGCTTTCGATCTTGACAAATTCATCACGGACTTTGGCCTTGACAGCGTTGAAAGGCTGAACTTTGCCATCTTTTCCGTTAAAGAGGCTCTTGTTGGCGTTGTAGAATTTCTGCAGCTCCTTGTCAGTGGCTTTTTTAGCTGCCTGGGCGGTGAAGAGAGTGTTTTTGAACTCCACGACCATGACATCAAGCCAGCCGGGGATGGTGTAGCTGTTGCGGTTGGCAGCGAAGAAAGTGTTGATCTCTTTCTGTTCGGCGGCGGGAAGTTCTGTCACCTTTGCAGCCTTGGGTTTGACCATCTGAGGAGCCTTGCCGAGCTGGAATTCTGCCACTTTGATCTCATAAGAGGTGTTGAAACGGCGGAACAGTTCTCTGGCCTCACCGGGAGTGACGATGACGGTTCCTGCGAGATTGTTCTGGAACTTGTTGATCACAAGAATGGTGCGGACCGCTTCAGTAATGTCATTGGCAGTGATGCCCATTCTGCCCAGATTGGTCTGGAGATTGTTGTACTTCTTCATGTCAAATTTGCCATCGGTCTGGAGCATGGGATGCTGTTTCAGAGCGTCTGCAACCTCTTTGTCGCTGGCGGCAATGCCCATGGATTTGGCTTTGGCAAGGATGCAGTAGAAGAAGAACTGCTGCTCAATGCGGGGTTCGCCCACAGGGAATCCCAGCTGATTGCAGATTTCAAGATTCCTGTGGAGCGGGCGCAGATCGTCGTAGGTCACGGTCTTGCCGAAGGCGGTGCCGACTTTAGCGCCGCTGCCGGTTTCAGGTCCGAAACCGAAGAAGGAACCGGGAACCATGAAGCCGATAAAGGAGATGATGATGACAATGGTGATCAATCCGAAAAGCCAGCGACTGTGACGATGGAACACGCTGTTGAGTTTTTTGATGATCATAATTTTTTTTTCCTTTCCTGTGTTTTTATTTGGAAGTTTTTGTTGTTAACTGGATCTCGATTTCACTTGGGGTTATGGAAACGACCTCAATTTGAGGCACTGTAACGGCACAGCGCAGTTGAATCTGGCTTCTGCCGGGAGCAGTCAATCTCACAGTATCTGCAAAGACCCGCACCTGATCCGGAGTCAGGGCGGCAAGTTTTTCTGCCGGACCTTTAAGGATCACTTCTGCCCCTCTCCGCAGAGGAGCTGCCAGTGACGCAGAAAGGTTGCTTCTGGGGGAACTCAGGATCGCCACAGGCAGCCGCATGGCGCGTTTGCTGTGCAGCGAACTCAAACTTACCCTGACAAGTATGGTCGCCGGTGAAGCGACTACGCCGTTAGGCAATGTAACAGGGGTGTTGAATTCAAAAAACTCCTGAGCTTCACTGAGAGGAACCGGGAGCGTGTGGACTTCTGAAAGTTCCGTCAGCACATTTTCAGGTCCTGTGACCAGGATCTTTTCAGGGACTGTTTCGTAACTCAATTTTTTCCCTTCAGGGACAGCTCTGTCAAAAGCGGCCTTAACCGGCAGATGACGTTCTCTGCGGCTGAGGAGATTCAGCCTGAGATTTCCGTCTTCGGGAAAATCTATGGAGTAGAGAGAAAACTTTCTGTCGGTGATCCGTATGTTTTTGGGCGTGACCTTCACCAGAAACGAGCCGTCCGGCTGGCGGTTCTGGGAACTCACTTTCACAGAAACCTGCACATTGCTCTGAACAAATTCCGCACCGGGTTTGCCTTTCAGGGTCAGAGAGATTTCAGGCAGTTTTCCTGTCTGTTCCTGAAGTTCCGGAGAGAGTGCCAGGTTCACAGGAACACGCACACGGGTCAGATGCTGATCGGAATTCAGCTGAAAGTTCAAATGCATGTAGAGAAAGAGGGCAAAGGCAAGAGCCACGCCCCGGCGCAGAGGATCGCGCTTGATGAACTGCCAGATCTTAGTCAGCATTTTTAGCACCTCCTCTTTCCTGAGACTGGTTGAGCAGATGACCGGAGTTATCGCACTCTTCCATTACCAGCAGCGTCTCTGAGATATCTGCGTCTGCTTTCTGGATGATGTACTGTTCAAGAAGATGCTCCAGCTGATGGATGGAAAGATCCCGGTGAAATTCATCTTTACAGGTGATGCTTATGGCGCCGGTTTCTTCGGAAACCACCACGCTGACAGCGTCTGTTTCATCGGAGATACCCAGAGCGGCTCTGTGCCGGGTCCCCAGCCGGGGAGAGATCTTTTCATTTCTGGTCAGGGGCAGAATGACCCGTGCCGCCTGGATCCGGTCGTCACGGATGATGACTGCTCCGTCGTGCAGAGGGGAGTTGGGATAAAAGATGGA
The DNA here is from genome assembly GCA_017629975.1 of Lentisphaeria bacterium. Classification (GTDB taxonomy): domain Bacteria; phylum Verrucomicrobiota; class Lentisphaeria; order Victivallales; family Victivallaceae; genus UBA1784. Next base: position 5,255 of record JAGBWB010000059.1, on the reverse strand, counting down.
TTCAAGGATGAGAGCGTTGACCTTGATGTCAAGGGGGATCGAGTCATCAATCAGCATCTGTAATTTGATGCGGCGCTCAATGACAATCAGAGCGCCGCACTTGCGCCGTGACATATCGCGGACTGCGGCAACCACTTCGCCGATAAACTCTCTTTTCTTTTTGCCCTGCCAGACCATGATGCTGCCCAACTGAGCGAGGGCGCGCCGCAGTTCCGGCTGGAAGACGATGATCAGCGCCAGAAATGCGGAAGCGTAAATGGTGGAAAGTATGTAATTGATGACCTGAAGTCCCAGCTGGTTGGCGGCAAGGGCAAGTGCCATGACGCCGATGAGGGCTCCGGTCAGCACAAGGGAACCTCTGGTATTTCTGAGGTAATAGAGCAGCTCATTGATGACCACGAAGAGAATGATCACTTCAAGGATGGCGCGGAGTATTGTAAAAATCGAATCCATAACTCTTACGCTCCTTTTCTCTCATGTTCCAGAGCGCACCGCAGTGCGCGGACATCATGGGTGCGGATCACTGAAGCTCCGGCGGCGATCAGCTGACACTCAAGTTTCACCGTTTCTTCGCCGCGGGAGTCGGGAGTTCCCCCCATGAAAGATTTGCGTGAGATGCCCCAGAGCCAGGGAAATTCCCTGGAAAAAAGGTCCGCTTCAGCGATGAGTGTACGGCACTGAAGGGCATCTTTGGCAAAGCCGATACCGGGATCAAGGAAAATGTGTTCTTTGAGGACTCCGGCGTTGATGGCGGATTTGACTGCTCCGGCAAGTTCTGCTTCAACGGTCTGCCGCACACCTTGGGGGTAGGCGGTGTATTGAGGTGAATTCATATCTGCCGGAGTTCCGCGGGAGTGGCAGAGGACCAGCATGGCATTGCGGGCGGCAACTGCTTCAAGCAGTGCCTCATCTCTGCCCATGCTCACGTCATTGATGATGTGGGCGCCCTCAGCCAGCGCAGCGGCGGCGGTTTCGCCGTGACGGGTATCTACACTGATCCAGGTGTCAGGCAGAGACATTTTGAGTTTCCGCAGCACAGGCAGAAGTCTTCTGCACTCCTCTCCGGGAGTCACCTCTGTGCTGCCGGGGCGGGTGGACTCCGCCCCCAGGTCAAGTATATCCGCGCCTGCCTCAAAAAGGGCAATAGCCCTCCTTACCGCTGACTCCGGCGCAGAAGAGGGACCTTCGCTGAAGGAGTCACCGGTAATATTGACGATGCCCATAAAGGCGCACCGTTTCATATTTCTGAGGCAAGATGCGGGATCAAACATTATTCCTGTTCCGGAGTTTGTTCTTCAGCGGCCGGTGCTTCCCCCTGGGGGAGGGACTCTTGAACCGTTGCTCCGTTTGCGTTTGCTTCCGGTTGCGCCTCACTGTTTTCCTGAGGTTTCTCAGCGGCGGCGGCAACTTTGGAAATGCCGGTGATCCGGTCGCCGTCATTGAGACGCATGATGATGACGCCCTTGGCGGCGCGTCCCACGCGGCGGATCTCATGGACGGGGATACGCACCAGCTGACCGCGTTCAGTGGTCATCATCAGTTCATCCTCATCGGTGATCTGGACCACGCCGAGAACGGTCTCATTTTCCCGCAGACGGATATTCACGACGCCCCGGGCGCCGCGGTTGGTCTTGCGGTAGGTGCTGACGCAGGAGCGTTTACCCATACCGCCTGTGGTGACGACCAGCACTTCAGGACCGGTTGAGCTGAGATCTTCCTCAGCCTCAAGGGATTCGCTCAAGTTATCCATGTCGTCGGCTTCGGCATCGGTCATGGACTCAGGCTCATCGTAGGAGTGTTCGCGGATGATTTCCAGACTGACAACTTCGTCGCCGGGGAGTTTGAAACGCATACCGGTCACGCCGCGGGCGGTACGGCCCATGGGGCGGATCTGGTCATCGTTCTGGTCAAAACGGCAAGCCATACCCAGTTTGGTGGAAAGCAATATTTCATCGCCGTTCCGTGAGATAGCGGCACCGATAAGGTCGTCATCTTCTTCAATGACCAGGGCGCGCAGACCGATGCGGCGCAGATTCTTGAAAAGCTGCAATTCGGTCTTTTTGATGTAGCCTGTTCTGGACGCCATAACGATGTACTTTTCAGGATCGGAAAGCTCTTCCTGAGTCACAGTCAGCATGGCGCAGACTCTTTCTCCGGGTTCCATCTTGACCAGATTGATGATGGCTCTGCCCTTGCCGGTGCGGGAGCCTTCGGGGATCTCGTAGACGTTGAGCCAGTACATGAATCCCCGGTTGGTGAAGAAGAAAATAAGATCGTGGCTGTTGGCGTTGAAAAGATGAGCCACATGATCTTCTTCCCGGGTTTCCATGCCGATGATGCCCTTGCCGCCCCGGTGCTGCACACCGTAGGTGTCAGCGGGGATCCGTTTGATGAATCCCGTATCAGAGACGGTGATGACGCAGTTGTGTCTGGGGATCAGATCGGCGATGTTCAGATCGCTGTCGTCAGAGGTGATCTCAGTCAGACGGGGGGTGGAGTACTTTTCTTTGATCTCAAGAAGCTCTTCGCGGATGACGCTGATACGTTTTTCGCGGGAGCCGATCACCTCTTTGAGGTAAGCAATATAGTTCAGCAGCTCTTCCAGTTCGGCGCGGAGCGCATCAACGGTCAGACCGGTGAGCTGGTGCAGACGCATATCAAGGATGGCGTTGACCTGAGGAACGGTGAATTCAAATCTTTCGATCAGCGCAGTTGCCGCCGCCTGACGGTTGGCGGATTTGCGGATGATGTCAACGACTTCATCAATGGCGTCAAGGGCTTTGAGGAGTCCTTCAAGGATATGGGCGCGGGCCTCAGCTTTCTTGAGTTCAAAGAGAGAGCGGCGCATGACCACATCCAGGCGGTGGTTGATGAATGCCTCAAGGACCTGAAGCAGATTCATGGTCACAGGGCGGTTGTGATCCACCACCAGCATGGTGCAGCCCATGACGGTTTCAAACTGTGTGTGCGAGAAGATCTGGTTCAGCACCACCTGAGCCACGGCGCCGCGTTTGATGTCAATGACCACCCGGATACCGGTACGGTCACTGGTTTCATCCCGGAGTCCGGAAATGCCTGTGATGCGTTTTTCGTTGACCAGTTCGGCGATTCTTGCCACCTGCTGCGCCTTGTTGACGCCGAAGGGGACTTCGCTGATGATGATCTGTTCTTTGCCGTCTTTTTCAATGATGTCGGCGCGTGAACGGATCCTGACGCTGCCGTGGCCGGTCTGGTAGAACTGGCGCAGGGTGTATCTGCCGCGGATGATGGCACCTGTTGAAAAGTCGGGGCCGGGGAGATAATCCATCAGTTCATCAACGGTGGCGTTGGGGGTATCCAGCAGATAGACGGTGGCGTCGATGACTTCGCCCAGGTTGTGTGTGGGGATATTGGTTGCCATACCCACGCCGATACCGGTACCGCCGTTGACCAGCAGCTGGGGGAACCGTGCGGGGAGCACGGTGGGTTCCACGTCGGTTTCGTCAAATGTGGGCATCATGTCCACAGTTTCTTTTTCAATATCGGCGAGCATTTCGTCTGAAATGCGTTCCATGCGGCACTCGGTATAACGGCTTGCAGCGGCGGGGTCGCCGTCCATGGTTCCGAAGTTACCCTGACCTTCGATGAGGGGCATCCGCATGGAAAAGGGCTGAGCCAGACGCACCAGGGCGTCATAGATGGCTGAATCGCCGTGGGGGTGGTAGTTACCCATAACTTCACCCACGACTTTAGCGCACTTGACGGTGGCGTGGGATTTGGTGATACCCATCTGGCGCATGGCGTAAAGGATACGCCGGTTCACAGGTTTGAGACCATCCCGCACATCGGGAATGGCGCGGCCCACATTGACGCTCAATGAATACTGCATATAGGCAGTATGCATGATCTCCTCAATATTGACCGGAAAATCTTTCTTTTCCAATTCACTCATAGCAATCGTCTTCCGTCATATATGATTAATGTTTTCAAACATATTTTACCGTTGAAAGGGGACACATGGTGTCAATCAGATAATATACTCCTGAAAGTTGCAATAAACAAGTCCGCAAACGCTATTTTCCGTTAAAAAACCGGAATCTTGAATTCATCGGGGGAAAAATAAGGATTGAGCTTGAATCCTGAAAGTTTGCTCTCTGTTTTGATACCGTTGGTGACGGACCTGGTCAGATCGGCGACCATCATGCCTTCGTTGCGTGCATAGTCAACAACAGTTGAACGGTAATCAAGAGTTGCCGAACCGATCTTGATTTTTCCGGTCAGGCTCCGCAAGCGGTAATCTTTGGCGGAAATAAAAAGTTCCAGGGGGTTGCTGCCGGGTGTTTTGCGGCAGCGCAGAAGATAGAAGTCTTTATCATCAAGAGTTCCTTTTTTGATTTCGATGTGGTTGAAAACGCTGCTGAGTTCCATAACGGGGTCTGCGATCTCGCGCATGGTTCTCAAGTGTGAAAGCAGCTCTTTGTCAAGGGGTTTTACATTTTTGGTGCGGTAGTTGATCATGTAGCCCCCGGCATCGTTGAAGATGTATCCGTGGTGGAGTCCTTTGTCGTCGCTGGTGGTGATCTTGAAATTCCCGGGGCGGGCGAACTTGACCTCCACGAACTCTTCTTTGGGGGGCTCCATCCATCCGGTATGTGTTTTGACTTCAAAGCGCTGCAAAAAGCGTTCTGCTTTGGCGAATCTGCCTGCGGGGTCCAGGGCCTGAGCCATCTTGCTTTCCAGTTCTTTAACGGTCAGGTCGGAGTTGCTGAGTATCATATCGGGGGCGCAGCCGGAAAAGATGAAAGCGGCGGCGGCACAGATGACGGCGGATAAAAATTTCTTCATAAAGTATTTCCTCTGAAAAACGGGTTGTCTTCACACTCAAGGATAATATATCATCTCCTGAGAAATTGTCAAGTCAAGTTTGCTTGAACCGGGATGTTTTGCCATCACAGTTGAGCGCTCTTTTTTTCGGCGAGTTTCATATTTTCTGAAAAAGCCTTTTCAAGGAGGGCGGCGGCTTTATCCTTTGCGCTGTATCCCCCGGCGCGGAGGAGTTTCCGGGCTTCGTTGACAGCATTCAGATGATTTTTGAGCATGACGGTTTCAATGGATTCAAGTTTTTTGATGTCTGGATTTTTCTTTGCTTTTTTGCGGAGAAAGAGGGGGTTGCTCCAGCTGCCGTTGCGGAGTGACAGGGGGAGTTCTTTCAGCGTCAGGGGGAGGGGGAGATAGAATCCGTGACGGGGAGGGCCGAAAGTTGAGACAAAGTAACT
>JAGBWB010000058.1 GCA_017629975.1 Lentisphaeria bacterium | reverse complement strand
GATGACCTTGCTGCTGCTCAGTTTGTGCCGCATCATGCTCCCCGAAGTGCTGCTCCCGGCAACGACTGCACTGGGAACTCTGCTCCCCGGCGGCAGGATCAAAGGGATCCTTGCCGGAGCAAATGTTATCATGCCCAACATTTCCCCTGTGGAAATACGGAGCAAATATTCTCTTTACAACAACAAAAACAGCGCCGACACCGGCAGCGCCGGCGTGCTGCATTCTGAACTTCAGCAGCAGCTTGCCGCCGTGGGAAGAAAAATCGTTATCGGACGCGGAGATTATGGAGAAAGATCATGCTGAAACTTGCTTTCTACGGTAAAGGCGGTATCGGGAAATCCACGACCGTTTCCAATATTGCACTGGCTTGCGCTGAAAAGAATCTGAAAGTGGTGCAGATCGGTTGTGATCCTAAAGCCGACTCCACTTCTCTTCTGCTCCGGGGCGGCAGAGTGGAACCTGTGCTTGAACTGCTCCGCAAAGGCGGTGCCTTCTCTCTGGATGATATCAGCTGCACCGGTGACGGCGGCGTCATCTGTGTGGAGTCCGGCGGTCCGGCGCCGGGCGTCGGATGTGCCGGAAGAGGCATCATTGCCGCTTTGGAAACTCTGGAAAAGAAAGGCGCTTTCAAGGCGTGGAACCCGGATATCGTCCTTTATGATGTCTTGGGGGATGTGGTCTGCGGCGGATTTTCCATGCCCATGCGCAACGGATTTGCCGACTGGGTCTATATCCTGACTTCCGGTGAAAATATGGCGATCCATGCCGCAGCCAATATTGCTATGGCAGTGGGGAACTTCAGCAGCCGCGGCTATGCGAAACTGGGCGGTTTCATTCTCAATAAAAGAAATGTTAAAAACGAACTTTCAAAAGTTCAGGAGCTGGCGGAGGATTTCAATTCCGCCATTACCGGAACTCTTGAGTGGAGTCCTCTTGTTCAGGAGTCAGAAGAGCTGAAACAGTGCCTGCTGACTGCTTTCCCCAACTCCCCTGAAGCAGAGGCTTACAGGCGTCTTGCAGATGAGATCCTCAATCAGGTGCAGAAAGAAAAGTGACCCATATTATGGAACAGATCACAATTCCAATCAAAGAAGCCTCATTTTCTCAGCTCTTTCCGGGAGGTCTTGAGTTCAATGCTCCTGCACGGGGCATGTGGAACATTGTCCACACGGGAATGCTGCTGCCTGAGGCTCATCAGATCTTTATCTGTGCCAGAGGATGTCTCAGGGGCGTTATCCTCACTGCCGCGGAGATGAATGCCATGGAGCGCATGTCATGGGTGGGAATTGAAGAAAATGACTTCTTTGACAGTTCCATGGAAGAAAATGTTATTGAGGGCGTTACCGATGTCCTCAATAAACTGCCCTATAAGCCCCCCGTGGTTCTTGTTTTTGTGAGTTGCATACAGCTTTTTGCCGGAATTGATTTTCCGGAGTGTCTCAGAGAACTTTCACGCCGTTTCCCCGATACTGTTTTTGTGGACTGCTATATGAATCCCACCATGCGGAAAAGCGGTCTGACACCCGATCAGCTGATGCGGCGGCAGCTTTTCGCGCCTCTGAAAAACAGCGGCGAATTTGAGAAAAACGCCATCAATCTTCTGGGCAGCGATTTTGCTGCCGACAGAAATGGAGAACTTTTCTCATGGCTTGATGAAAACGGCATACTTTGCCGCGAAATCACAAGGTGTTCCTCTTACAGAGAATATCTTGAAATGGGGAAAAGTTTTCTCAATATGACCTGGATCCCTCAGGCAGTTGCAGCTGCAGAAGAGCTTGAAAATCGTCTTGGTCAGAAACATCTCCATCTGCCTGTCTGTTACGGTGAAGATGAAATTGAAAATAATTATAAACGTCTTGCCGAGGTTCTGGCATTGCCTGCGGGGGATTTTTCAAAAGAAAGACAAAAGGCAGAAAATGCCCTTGCCGATGCGTTGAAAATCATCGGCGACACCCCCATTGCCATTGATTATACGGCAACGCCGAGAGTTTTGAGTCTTGCCAGACGGCTTCTTGAATCCGGGTTCAATGTGACTCAGATTTTTGCGGATCTCTTCATTCCGGGGGATCAAAAGGAGTTTGAATTTTTGCAGAAAAATTTCCCTTCCTTGAAAATTTCCCCCACACTTCATGTCAATATGCGTTTTGCCAATGAAAACGCCCCGAAAGAAAAAATGCTTTGCATAGGGCAGAAAGCGGCGTTTTTCACCGGAAGCGTCAACTTTGTTGATCTGGTCTGGGGGAGGGGATTTTACGGACACTCCGGCGTTTCCGCCATCGCAGAGCTGATGGGTGAGGCGTTCCGGACCCCGAAAGATATCAAAAAAGTCATCAGCCATAAAGGATGGGGGTGCGAAAGCTGTTTATGAGAGTTGTTGCTTCTGTAATTTCCATACACAGTTCTGACACAGCGGGCGTATGTTCTGCTTTATATGAGCTGGGCGGGCTGACGGTCGTTCATGATGCGTCCGGGTGCAATTCCACCTATGCCACCCATGACGAGCCCCGCTGGTATGACCATGGTTCAAGAACTTATATTTCAGCGCTGACTGAAACAGACGCCATTATGGGCAATGATGAGCGTTTTATTGAGAACGTTGTCAATGCGGCAAAAGATTCAGGCAATCCTCCCTTTATCGCGGTGTGCGGTTCTCCGCTCCCCATGATGGTGGGAACTGACTTTGATGCTCTCGGTGCTGAAATAGAGTACCGCAGTAAAATCCCGGTACTGGCGCTCCATACCAACGGCATAAAATCCTATCTTTCAGGCGTCAATCAATCTCTTTGCGCCTTTGCCGAAAGGTTCTGCCGGGAGGGATTGGCTAAAGATCCCCGGAAAGTCAATATCCTTGGAGCTACTCCTCTTGATTTTTCTGTCAACGGGGAAATTGAAAACATCCGCCGACTGCTGGAAGAAAACGGCTTTGAAGTCAACTCCTGCTGGAGTATGGGCTCTTCCTTTGACGAGCTTTGTAATGCCGGTGCCGCCGGAGTCAATCTGTTGATTTCATCCTCGGCAAAGGAGTTGGCATTGTATTTTGAAAAACGCTTCGGAACTCCCTTTGTTGCGGGCGTGCCTGTGGGCAGAGCCTTTGCAGCATGCTGCGTTGAGTCATTGAAAAAAGCCGCCCGCACCGGAGTGAGTTCCATTTCCTGTCTTTCAAAACGCGTCCCCGGCG